>JALYLJ010000158.1 GCA_030774295.1 Thermoproteota archaeon | reverse complement strand
TCATACCATTAGTTGTTTTTATGATATATAATCCGTGAATTTTGACTTAGAGCCAAGGTTGACATCCAGGAAACTTTGTCATTTTAATTGCCTAATAAAAATTTCTTACTATTCTCTTGCAACTAGGAGTGTATTCCAATTTTTACAAGACTTTAGCATATCTATTGTAAATTTTAGATCGGGTTCGGTGGGATTCGGACCCTGCATGTATACGGGTTCTGTTGATTTGCTATTTAGCTGTTTCTAATCATAAATACCTTCTAGTACTCCAGGCTGACAGGAAGGGAGGACTTCACCCTTTATCAAGACGCGACAGTCATTGGTATAGAAGCGAAGAACATTCAAAGCCTGTTCAGTTGCCTGCATAGCCATTTGTTCCGCCTTATCTCTGTCTTGTGCTTTTACAAATACTATGGATATTGTAGGATGTCGTGAATCACCTTGTATTTTTTGGACCAGTTCACTTTCATCTTCAGGCAGGTCCATTTTGTATTTTGAGTTCAATTCATGGATCTTGCCTATCGTTAAATCAACTATCTCGACACGGCCTATTTTCAGATCAGTCTCCGCGTGTATGTTGATTAGCGGAATCATTACCAAATATTCTGACAACAAAGCATCACGCATTTTTCCAAGGAGATCGTTTACCACTTTATGGATGTTACCTAAAACTAGTTCACGGTGTGGTGAGTAGTATGTTTCTATTAGGAATTTAGTCAAGATTTCTCTTAATTTGCTTCCAGATACTATCAAATTCCGGTCTTTTGCCTTCTTTTTTAGTAGGTTAAACACGCGTAAGTATGGCGATCTAATAGAATTCGGAAAGGCCACAAATTTATCCTGCCATAAATTAAATTCGAAATATTTCTCCTTTTGTTCCAGATTAGGATCGTGTTCTATCCCCTTCAATAATTCCTGAAAGGCGTGTGCGAGAATATCTATTTCCTTCATTAAAACTAGCGAATCGTTGCAACACTTAATCATTTTTATTTGTTAATCAGTCAATAACTCAACTGCTATTACCTAATGCTAACAATTAGGAGGAAGTTAGGATAATGAGAACTGCATCATCAAGTTTAAGAATGCAAGGATTAGTCCGAAAAACTTTACTAGCTAAATATTCCATTACGATTTACGCAGCCTCCAATACTGAATAATATCAATGCATTTGTAGAGCAAAACAGAAGAGATTTTCATGTTTATTGAAAATAATCGGAGGGCAATCGACTTGGGAGATGAAAATGGTATCTTTGGCAGGTTTAGCTTTTATGTCTCGGTTTATTTGATATTTGTCTACGACTAAGGGAATTTGATAATGCTATGTTTGGTCGAATTGATCTGCTTGGATTTACTTGGCGGATAGAATATTACTCCCTTTGATGACAAGGTTTTGCCATATTTACTAGCCAAATGTTCAAGATAAAAATAGGTATTTTGATGCTCATTATAAATATTCTTAAAGTCATTTCTTATTCCTTCAAGTTCTTTGTCAGAACGGAGCACAGGGAAACTGAAGTAGAAAGTAACTATGGCATATTCACGGTGTTTTGGAGTAGCATGGACTAACCACGATAAACAAAAACATAAGAATCCTGATTGGTGTAAGGTGTTGGATTGCTAGATATCATAATTGTTGGTGTAATTAGTATCATCGGGTGCTATCTGGGTTGGCATATAGGCAAAGAGTTGGATGGTAAAAATACAAATACAAACTGACGTAGAAAAGATTGTATTAGATTACTGATTAACCATACTTTTTTGAGGATTGAACAACTGGATGCGTTGGTTATATTTTCTATAGCTTGGTGCTATGATATCCTTATTCCAATCCAAATTGGTATATATAACAACCAAATTTTATATTGCTATTCCTCTTTTCCTTTAATTTCGAATTCATAAGCAGCAACATTCTCTTTTGACTTATTAACCATATTTGAATCGATATCTACAGCCTAAACTGATCGTCCTTCATTCTTAACTGTGGTGTGCGAATTAATCTTTATTTTTGCTTTCTGACTAGTATGTTATTACCTTCTAACTTTACTTCATATGTTGGAACTGCTTGCCTTGCGGGGGGCTTTGTTGGTTCACCAGTCCTAACATCAAATTTGGAACCATGCCAAGGACATTCAACTTCATATCCTTCAAGTG
>JALYLJ010000157.1 GCA_030774295.1 Thermoproteota archaeon | reverse complement strand
ATCTGGATCGAAACATGTCCTCATTACTTAACGCATGGCACTGATTATGACAATATCAAGGGCAAGGTAGTTCCTCCACTAAGACCAAAAGAAAATCACGCAAAATTATGGGACGCTATAAATTCTGGTATTATTGATACCATAGGAACGGATCATGTTGCAAATGATTTAGAAACAAAAACAGCAAATGGGAATTTTTGGAATGCACTGTCAGGATTTCCAGGTCTTGCCACAATGCTTCCTGTATTGCTAAGTGAGGGAGTAAACAAAAAAAGAGTGAGTCTTGTTAGAATATCTGAAATATGTAGCGCTAACGCATCAAGAATATTTGGATTATTCCCAAAAAAAGGTACTATTACTGAGGGTTCTGATGCAGATTTAACCATTGTAGATGTGAATAAAGAACAAATCGTTACACCAGAGTTATTAAATTCTCATTCGGATTATACTATTTACGATGGTTGGAAGCTGAAAGGTTGGCCGATTATGACTATCGTCAGAGGAATCGTAGTAATGGAGAACGGAAAGGTGGATGAGTCATGTATTGGTCATGGTAACTTTATTCAAACAAACACTAAGTAATTGCTAAAAATTAGCTAGCCGCAACCTAATGTCCCTTAGATCTACAAATCGTTTAAATTACATTTAGTTATCTATATTCATAGTTTTTGAAGAATATTTTAGAAATTCATGATGTAAGAAAATATTTTCCAGTGAAATCAACTATCTCTTCCATATTTAATCCTGGAAAGAGAATTTACAAAAAGGCACTAGACGGCGTGAGCCTACACATTCCGGAAGGTCGAGTTTCCGTTTTAGTCGGCGAATCAGGCTCTGGTAAGACCACATTGGCTAGAATAATCCTACGTGCTATTGATCCGGACTCAGGTTCAATTATCTTCAATGGCAGTAATATTACCAGAAAAACAGGAAAAGAACTCCTGAGCTTTCGCAAACAAGCTCAAATGATTCATCAAGACCCGTATAGTTCCCTCAATCCACTGATGAAAGTGTTTGACATCATCAAAGAACCGATTGACATTTTCTATAAAGATTACTCAAAGGAGGAACGCATTAAAAAAATCCTTACTGTGTTGAATGACGTAAATCTTAAACCAGCTGGAGAATTCGCTGAAAAATATCCACATATGTTATCTGGTGGAGAAAGACAGAGAGTTGCTATTGCGAGATCTCTTGTCATTGAACCTAAACTCATTATAGCAGATGAGCCCGTTTCTATGCTTGATGTTTCGATAAGAGCACAGATACTACAAATAGTAAAGCAACTAAGTATTAATCGAAAAATAACAGTATTTTATATCACACATGATCTTGCAACATCACGATATATTGGAGATGACATCTCTGTCATGTACGCTGGTAAGATTGTTGAAAGTGGACAAATAGACAGAGTATTGTCAAATCCCCTTCATCCATATACTCAAGCTTTGTTGGATGCTATATCTGAGCCCAGATTTGACAACATTGATAAACAAAAGGTAATTAGAATCAAAAATTTTGATTCAGCTCCCGCAGAAAGTGGCTGCAAATTTTTCAATAGGTGTCCATATAGCATGGAAATATGTAAAAAAGAACCAATATTGGAGACAAAGGAACAAAATCATAAAGTGTCATGTTTTCTGTATGACAAAAATGAAAATGGAGTGCAATTAAGTAATTGCTAGGTATCGCGTCTTTGACTATTGTTGATATCTAACACAAAAATTGGGTTGATAAGGGGTTAAAAGAAAAAATAAAGAGCTAAGGAACTTGTTTTTTATTATTTAAGGACATCCTTCCATCTTTTGTATAAAGTAGCCATTTTGTTGTATGCTGTCTTCAACTACCTTCGGTGCTTCTTGAACATGACAAAATTGGCATTCCTCTTGCGTCATTGTTTGGCCGTCTTGACCCGAGTCCTTTAGGTACTCCTTTCCGTACTCTATTGCTTTTTCATGTGGAGTTGAAGGTTCGACTATAACGTCAAAGTGCATAGTCTTACCATCTTTTTTTGTTACATAAGTATCATATACTGCACATTCCATGCCAATATACTAATAACAATCTCTATTTATTCTATACAATAGCTGAAAATATGTTGTAATCCGAATGTAGCCATGATTATTATATGTCAGCCATTGCATAATGATTGTGCATTTATCCCGAGCCGAAGAGGAGGGACTTGATGGAAAGTTTGGTGATTCGATTTCAATTGCATACAAGTTATTATTATCAATCGGCAAAGCAACCGATGCAGAAAGATTAATTCCAGTAGACTGGGTCCATCTTTCGGGCGTAAACTATAATACAATAGGCGATGCAGGCGCTAATTTTCTTACAAAATTCAGTGAAGAAGCACGATTTTCGGTTCAAACTACAATAAATCCAATGGGCTATGACGCCCACAAACAAAATAACCTTTCAAGTAAATTTAAGATAAAACAGGGTGAAATAATCAAAGCTTACGAGAACATGGGATCTGTTCCTTCTTTTTCTTGTACGCCCTATGAATTATTTCAATTACCAGAAAGAGGACACAATGTTAGTTTCGCAGAAAGTAACGCCGCAGTAATGGCGAATTCAGTATTTGGTTTACAGACTAACAAAGAAAGCTCCCTAAGTGCCTTGGCGAGTGCTGTGACAGGTAAGGCGCCGTACTCTGATCTGAGAATGTCAAGTATTAGAGATCCGAAAATCAAAATAAAGATTGACACAGATCTTAATTCGGAACTGGATTATGGCATACTGGGATATTTTGCAGGTAGGGCCGTAAAGGAGAGCTGTGTTTCATTCGGTCCCCATGTTAGTAACATAGATATGTACGAGACTAAATCTTTGGCCGCTGCGCTGGGTACTTCCGGTGCATGTGGGATGTTCTCTAACAAGGAAATAGACGGGGAAGCTATATCATTTGGGAAAGAGGAAGTAAAGTCAGTAATGGACGAACTCAATTCCAATGAATCTGGAGACGTGATAGCACTAGGAAGTCCCCAACTAGGATTATATGAATTAGAATTAATTTCAAATATGATGGGTGGCAAGAAATTTTCAAAGAAGTGTATGATATTTTGCGCAAGACCAATATACGAAAAGGCTTGCAGCTCAGGGATGGCCCAGAAACTTGAAAGTGCAGGTGCAAATATAATTTGCGATGCCTGTACTTGTTTATCACCTCTCTTAACGCATGATGAGTACGATGGTGTGATAACAAACAGTATAAAGGCCGCCCATTACCTCAACAAATCCAATAGGGTATCTGTTTGTTTATCCAATATTAAGTCCATAATAAAGGAATATACAAAGTGAGATGGAATTGAACATTTCTCTAAGATGTAAAGTAATTGTAGGTGGGAGTGCAAGTGGAAGAATGCTGGTTACCAAGCAACCAATCAACTTCCTGTCTTCTGTAGATCATTTGACGGGGATGATTACCGATTCGAATCATGAATTGTATGGGCAATGCCTTAAAAATAGCCTGCTGGTCTTCCCGTACGCGGTTGGGAGCAGCGTAGGCGCTTATTCCATTTTTGCTCTAAAGTCCAATGGAGTATCTCCATCTGGGATAGTTTGCACTTCTAAGACCGACATTACTACTGCATCAGGATGCTCAATAGCAAATATACCACTGTTAGAGCTACACAAAAATCAAGATATGCCTGAAATAGAAAATTTCAGCAAAGCAACAATTGATGGAAAATCGGGAACGCTGGAAATCAAAAAGGTTTAATTTAATTTAAATGACTTTATTCAAAAGGTGCATGGCATTTGACGGGCGAACGGATCCGGATCATGGATATGAAGAGAAAAGTCCATGCACCAACTTGAATTTTGCAATTTCACGCAAGTTCCTTGATTAAATTGAAAAAGTAACAATATTCAAAACTAAACGGACAAGCGCTAGTAATCTACTCCATTAAATCAGACTCAAGTTTTAATTATTCTAATACACCATGAATCTTGCATGTCATTGAGCGGTATAACCGTAGCCATTACATCAAGTCGAAGAGCCTCCGAACTTGCTAGTCTTGTTCGAAAATTTGGAGGTGTTCCATATATAGCTCCTACAATAGGAATTAGAAGTAATAATAATACATTAAGTTCGGAATGTACCAAATTTATAGAAACAATAGAAAGTGAAAAAATGCATTTTTTCGTTTTTATGACTGGTGTTGGAGTTTTCAACCTTTTTCAATGTGTTCTGAAATCTAATCGTCTGGATAACGTGATTGAAAAGTTACGCGATACGATTGTTATTGCCAGAAGCAACAAACCGGCATTGGAATTAAGAAAGTTCGGAGTTGCAACTAAATTTGTTCCCAAAATGAATACAATTGGTGGAATTATCGACCTAATCAGTAAATTTGATGTCAAAGATAAGAATGTTGGAATACTTTGGCATGGGGACTATGTGGATGCATTCAAGGAAAGGCTCGAATCCTTAGGTTCAAAAGTATTTGAATTTTCATCATACTCTTACTCCACAAATCTTGAACAAAAAAATGCGGCCATACTAAAAGAAATGGGGTATGATTATGTGGCGCCTTCGAATGAGAAAATTAAAAGACTTATTGATGATATAGTTGCAGGCAATATTGATACAATCACCTTCACTAGTCCGCCTGCAGTTAAAGGGTTCTTTGAATTCGCAAGTAGAAACAACAAGATAGATTTACTGATAGACAAGTTGAACCACAATGTTCTTGTTGTGTCAGTTGGTCCATCTACTTCAGCTATGATAGAAAAATTTCGAATAAAGGTGGATCTCGTCCCACATGCTTATCGAATGGGGACTATGATAAAGGAGCTGGCAGACTATATTTCATCACATGAGTAAGATCTCATTATTTGGCAAAATGAAAATAAAAAGTAAGCTAATCGATATGTTAATCACGTAACATTTTTTATAAGGTCTTTCTAATAATAGATAGATTGTCTAATTTTTGCCCTGAGTGTGGTGGGGAACTAAAGCTGGATGCAGCTACTAAGAACTTCATATGCAAAAGCTGCGGTCTTTTTGCTTCGAGGGAAAAAATGGATGAACTAAGAGATAAAACCTTTAGAGATGAAGGCAATGATAGAAAAAAATATCATGATGA
>JALYLJ010000156.1 GCA_030774295.1 Thermoproteota archaeon | reverse complement strand
GGCAGCCTTTGCTCCGATTGATGCAGGAAAACCGAATCCCATAGTTCCTAATCCGGTGGAGCTAAAAAAGGTCCCAGGAGCAATAACATCAAAATGCAAGGAAGTCCACATTTGGCACTGGCCTACTTCTGTTGTTACTATAGACTCTGCTGGCAATAGCTCTCTCAACTTTTTGAGTGCTTTTCTAGCAGTCATCTCTCTAGGGTAATCCTTAATGTTTTGCGAAAAATAATCGATTAGCTCTTTTCTTCGCTTAAGCCATGGATTATCAGAGCTTTTCTTTGCAGCAACCTTGGACAACATCTTAACCATTGTCCTCAGTGCTGATTTTACATCTCCAACAATTGCAATATCTACTGACTTATTTTTTCCAATTTCAGCTGGATCTATATCAAGATGTATTATGTTCATACCTTTACCAAATTCATCGAACCTTCCCACAGAACGATCCGAGAACCTTGCGCCAACCGCAAGTATGCAATCTGCTTCAAGTATTATTCTGTTTGCTTCAGCATGACCATGCATTCCTATGGGCCCCATAGCAAGTGGATGATTCTCAGGAAATGCACCCTTGCCCTTGAATGTGGTAACGACAGGCGCCATAATTAGTTCAGCAAGTGCTTGAAGCTCTGAGAATGCACCGGATAAAATAACTCCGCCACCCGCCATAATAATAGGTTTTTGAGCTGAAATCAATAGTTCAACGGCCTTTCCTACATTGGAGAGATCTGGATCAACTATCGGTTTGTATCCTCTAACTTTTATTAGGTCGGGAAATTGTATTTCTGTTACCTCTTGTTGAACGTCTTTTGGAATATCAACTAGCACCGGGCCTGGTCTGCCACTTTCTGCAATATAGAATGACTTTTTTACAGCTTCAGGAATTTCGGTTGCATGTCTTGGTTGAAAAGCATATTTTGTGCACGGATTAGCAACACCGATGATATCTGTTTCTTGAAAAGCATCCTTTCCAATCATGTTTAGTGGCACCTGTCCTGTTATTGCAACTATGGGTGAAGAATCTGCGTACGCAGTAGCGATACCTGTAATCAAATTTGTTGCACCAGGTCCTGATGTAGCCAAACATACTCCGGCTTTCCTCTTTATTCTAGCATAACCATCAGCCATGTGAGCGGCAGATTGCTCATGTCTTACCAAAACGTGTCTAAAATTAGCGTCAACTAAGGCATCGTAAATGGGCAAATTTGCACCACCTGGAAGTCCAAAAACTATGTCAACTCCTTCTTTTTCCAGGGAATCCATTAGTGCCTTTGCACCACTCATTTCAGCCATTGTACGAATATTCATTGATACTTCGTATATATACTCGTTGTCAATTAAATTGGATTGTGACCGATTCCTAGGCGAATATATTCTTGTTAAATAATAAGCAGAATTACATAGGAACAAAATCGTAATCTTGAATCTGCTGAAAGATTAAAGTAGACATGAATAGTTTCTTTTCATCAAATGAGCTCCAAAGATGAGGATAATCCATCTTCTGAATATAAGAAATTTATCAAAATCTCGCAAGACTTTTTTGAAAAATACATTTTTAAGGGAAGCATCATAGGGCTGGGCAGTGGAAGCACTGTAGAGAAGATTATTCGAAATCTTGATCTCTTAGATTATAAAAAATCTTTGCAATTTGTTGCGACCTCCCTCCAAATAAGACTCGTATCGGAATCAATGAGGCTAAAAATAATAGAGCAAGATAAAACAAGTAAAATAGACGTTGTTTTAGATGGCGCTGACCAGATCGATTCATCCTTTAATATGATTAAGGGAGGCGGTGGCGCGCTATTGAAGGAGAAAATACTAATTTCATCATCACAAAAGTTTGTGATTTTTGCTCAATCTAGCAAGTTTGTTGATACACTAAACATGCCAGTTCCAATTGAGGTTACCCCCTTTGGAAGAAATTACGTATTTGAGAAACTAGAGAAAATGGGATGTTCGCCAATTCTACGTTTGCTTGATAAGGGTTATCCATTCATAAGTGAAAATGGCAATATTATTTACGACACATTGTTACCAAAATATGATAATTTAAAAATCATAGAAAGGGACTTGAAAAATATTCCCGGAGTAATTGAGGTTGGATTGTTTACCAATGTTGCAGATTCTTATTATAAAATTAGGAATGAAAATGAATTTGAACACTTGAGTCCTCGAAGTAGATAACATTGGGAGATAAATTATATTGAATACCCCATTATACTTAATTAAGTATTCAAAAAAGATAGCTCGGTTTATCTAGACAAACTTCTCGTATCTTCTTTCGGCAGATATAGAGAAGTCGAAGGGATTTAGTGAGATTCCACAGCCTTTGCACATACTGTTTAAAGGCTTTAACATATCACGAACAGATTTCAAGTTTGATATCCTATTATTCAAGCTCCCACACTTGTTGCATACAAGTTCAATATTGTAATATGACAATGGTAAATAGCTAACAGTATCGAATATCTTTTGTTAGGTTAATTAGTTATGACTAGAAAAACTAATTCATATAACAATTTTCAATTAGGATTTATTGTCTTTTTAAATATTTACCAGGTTTTCTTGAAAATATGCTCTTACAGCCCTCACAGCAAAAATAGTATTTTTTTCCATTGTACTCGTGGATAGTAGCGAGATCTTCATCCATTTCAATTCCACATACAGGATCAACCGGCATTAAAGTGTTGTAATATACTGTTTCTATTTATACTTGTGTCCTTCCAATAGCTCACATCACATACCACAGAACTACAAATTTTTTTATGTTGACGAATCAATTCGTTTTTGGCAATTATTTTAAATTAACTATTCAGAGTTCTGGTAAGTTAAAGGGAGTTATCTTCTTATGGTAAGTTAGGGAGTTGGTGGTGCTTTAAAGTAGAAATTGATTAATTTTTAGGATTTTGCGGACAGCAATAAATATGTATAACATTTAATAAAGTAAAAAATGGACGAGAGTGGTTGAGTGTTTGCCATAAGTCATGGGAGATGACGACCGCTGCCAACGGAGCATGATGATACTTGGGCTCGTCCAGTTTATGTTTAAAGTGAGTGTATACGAAGTATAAAAGTGTGCCCAGCTTTATAGTTTACTATGGTAGATATAAAATGTAGAATTATCGAAAAACCACCAAGACCAGTAATTAATCAAACAACAACAAAGGTAGCATATTTTAATGGGAATGGTCCTGATTCATATCTTTGTGGTAATTGTAACTTCATTCTTGCTAAAAATGTGACATTGGACCAAATACAGAAGAAATTCAGAACACCAGATGGATTAGGTTTAGTAGTTACGTGTCCTGAGTGTAAGTCATATAACGAATTTGGT
>JALYLJ010000155.1 GCA_030774295.1 Thermoproteota archaeon | reverse complement strand
AAGCCGAGTGGGTTCATGGATGGCAAAGAAGAAAACAATTGGTAAGAGAACCTGGAGTAATTATTTCTCCGGCAGGAATGCTTGTGGGCGGTTCTGCAGTTTTCTATTTGCAAGAAATTGCTAAAGATCCCAAAAACGGTGTTGCCTTGGTCTCATATCAAGGTGAAGGTACACCTGGCCGTGCCCTTCTTGATAAGAAGATAGTCACGTATGATGGAAAGATGAGAAAATGTTTAGCTGAAGTAAATCGTTTCGAATTTTCAGGACATAATAGTAGGAGTGAACTATTTGAAATATTAGAGAAGATAAAAGGGAATCCGGAAGTTCTTGCTATTCATGGAGACGGAAATTCATGCACAAGATTTGCAGAAGAAATCCAAGATAAATATGGTTTTAACGCAAAGGCTCCCTCACAAGGTGACGTGATAGAGATCAGTTAATTATGGTAGTAGTATTTCATCATTTTACTTAGATGCCAAGCTCTGGTGATACCTTTAAGGCTTTTATACCAACTCATCAATCGACAATCAAAGAATGTATGGATTTATACTTAGTAGACTAAAATAAATTGATGCATAACATTCTAGATAATAATTGACTCGCACCGAAGATGCTTCTTGCTATTCAAAATCTCTCAATAGCCTGAATCCAGAGATTACAGTCAATAGTGGGCAGATGTTTTTATGGGAAAACTATAAAAACTCATGGTATGGCGTATACAAAAGTCATATTCTGAAATTTTCTTTAGATCATAAAAATTCTGATAAAGGTAAATCTGCTCCTTATGATCATATGTATTTTGATTCCCTTCCTGAATTGGATAATTGGCAACAGCTTGTTTTTAGACTAGATGATGATACTAACTACATTTCTTCTTGCCTTACCAACGACAATATCATATCACAATTATTTAAAAAATATTCCGGCCTATGGCTGATGCGTCAAGATCCTTATCAATGCATGATCTCTTTTGCATGTTCTAGTAATACTAACATACCCATGATTCGACGAATGTTAAAGAATCTGTGTAGAAAATTTGGCATAAAAAGAGAAATAGATGAAAAGAAATTTTTTACATTTCCTACAATTAAAAGTCTAGCTAAAGCTTCTATAAATGAACTATGTTCCTGTGGAATAGGATATAGAGCAAAAACAATAAAATCCATAACCGAAAAAATAATTATCGGTACATTAAACATTGAAGAATTAAGCCGATGTAAATATGATGAGGCTAAAGAAAAATTATTAAGTATTTATGGAATAGGAAACAAGCTTGCAGATTGTATTCTGTTATTTTCATTGGAAAAAACTGAAGCGTTTCCGATAGATGTATGGATAGCCAGATCTATACATTCATACTACAGATCATTATTGAATCAAGAAAGTTTAAAACTTGATTTCGAATCTACAAAACTAAGCCCTAATAAATACAATCTACTCTCAAAGATTATGAGACAACATTTTGGAAAATATGCTGGTTATGCACAACAATATCTGTATTATCACATGCGGTATAGCGCAAATAAAAAATGGTAAATTCAATAATTATGCTCTGCTACAGCAAATTATAGTTCATTATATGGTCGATCAATTACGTAAAAATGACTTCCCACAATTTATTTAATTTGATTTTGCATCGTACACAAGATAATTGCTCCAAGTATCCAAATCCACAATCATCCATTACAGATTCGAAATTATAGTGTGAAGTTACTAAAAGTTCCTGTCTTAAGCAACCTCTTAGAGATGCTCTTACCCTTTGAAAATTCTGTGGATTTCGGCAATAAACATACCAAAGATTGTGTGCACCTCTTAGATCAGAAAGCTGCCTATATACATTCTTAGAAATTCTTGTATAATATCTGTTCATTAACTCTATATTCATATCCTCCCATGATGGAGTTCTCCATTCTGCTATTTTCTGAAATCCCTGGTCTTCATATTCTGCAGCTAGACTAATTCCTTCATCAAGAGTAGTTATTACCACTTCTGTCTTATCCGCAACATTTTTTCTAAAGTCTATTCCAGGATCCATCCATCCTACAAAGATAACATCAAATTCATCATCTATATTCAACGATGCATCTTGAAAGTAAATATAATCAGGTTTAATCATATTAAAATTGTAAAAGATATCATCTTTTTCAATGCCAATTGCATTCGGTATAAATTCTCTAACCTTCTCTAAAAAATCACCATATCCACATCCGACATCAAGATATCTCGGTTGCGATGATATCGACTTTGCTATAGCTACCACTCTCATG
>JALYLJ010000154.1 GCA_030774295.1 Thermoproteota archaeon | reverse complement strand
GAATCACACTTGGCTTGTATTGTAGAGTACGGATAAAAGGGAATATGCAGAAAGTCTCAATAGAAACGATGTCGCGAGTTCCCCCGATGAGTTCCAGACACGAAATTCATAAGTTATCAATACTGTTGTGATTTAGCGATTTGTGCATATCGTGGCGAATTAATGTATGTTATTATGATGTTCAAGCTTTGCTACTTTTTCTTCACTATTTTTAAGTAAGCTATGTCACTTGCAATCTCCTTATGTTCTTGAATAATCGATACTCTGAATTTCGCATTTGAGATATCATTTGAAGGGATATGAATAGTGGTGGCACTAAATTCAACATTACTGACGTCAGGAATATCTTGTTTTAACAAAGATAATCTTGCATAAGGATGGTTAATTTTTTTTCCATTGAGACTAACGTATTTGAACACATCACTCGAATTCTCGATTTGAGAATTTATTACCAGACTGTCAAATCTTCCTGAATAATTTATTTTAACAACGCCACTTAGATTCTCTCCAGCTTCTACTTGTTCCATTTCAATCTGAATCGATACGTCTTTTTGCATATTAAAAGGTAGCCCCTTTAATATGTGGCCTGAAGTCATTATAAATTTTCATATCTTTTCATTGCTATATGTAAATGTAAGTGGACCAGAATAAAGGTGCTATAGCCACTAATTTGAATTAATTTTGATCTTTGCTCCTACATTTACCGAATGAAGATCTGTAAATCCAGAGATCGTTTCTAGCACATACTTTGCATCCTTTGAAGGTGAATAAACTGTACAGAAGAGAACAGAAGTACATGGCTGAAGTTTCTTTTCTATATGTATTACACTGTTGTTCAAATCCAGCCAAATTATATCTAGGGGAAACTTCATTTCTTTCATCCAGAATCCCTGTTTAGATGGGTAATTGAACACAAACAGCATTCCTTGGTTTTCAGACATATTCTCGACTCCTGAAAGTCCTTTAGAGCGCTTCTCATCAGTATCTGCGACAAATGCGGAAATATTATACCTATCTATAGTAACAGTCAAATTTCCATATTGGGACAGTTTGTCCAAGAAATCATTTTTTCCATTGTATTTTAGAGTATTATTAACAAAACGATTAGCAGACACCGTTGGGAATTGATCGATTATAGGAATGAGTGTTCCAATAGAAATAGTTACAAGTATGGCAAGACCCATCGTTTTCATGCATAATGATAAACTGTTCTCCCATAAAAATTACACTTGACCCTTTACCAAAAGGGACGATAATACATCTTGTTGATTCTTCATGAGATTGGCTGTAATGTAGATCCACAACAGTACAACGTCTGCGCTAACTCCTTCTCTTTCTTTTTACTAAAACCATCGTAATAATAAAAAAAGTTATATTTTGTAGAAAAAACTAGGCAGTCGCATCCCGTTTTGTCAGTGAAGACTTGTAGAGTACCATTTGTGTGCACCGTTTCTTTGTACTAAAAAATAGCTACCGAATAGTTAATACCTTACATATGTAATATTAAAAAATTTGAGTGGTTATGATCATGAGGCAAGCTTCCCTAGTGATGGTAATAGAGGTAATAGAGGTAATACGAGCAATATCGTGGTAATCGTAGCTATATTGTGGTAACAAATAAATCCTATATAATAGTAAGTGATATTATTATTTAATGACTATCTTTTCGTGGGCGCACAAAGTCAAGATGGTGATCAAGCTGTACAAGAAACACACGCCTACAAAAGAAATAACTAATCAACTTAAGATGTCTCTACGTGACGTATACAAAATCATAAAAAAGGAATTTGGAGAAAAAGATACGGAGCAGACTAATGAACTAAAGGCGCTTAAGCTCTTTCGTCAAGGAAAGAGAGCTGTCGAAGTTGCTATTGCACTTCGCATTCCATCGGAGGAAGCGATGCAGTATTGCATTAAATATAATGATCTGGTTTGGTTAGGAAACTTCCAAACACATTATAAAAGAGTTAAGGGAAACCTGAAGGAATTGCTAGAAATTGCTCATGCGATGCGAGAAGGCGTATTAACTGCGGGTGAGTTAGTCCAAGCGGCGAATATGACAGATACCCTTGTAGAGTCACATCATTTATCTCTCAGTAATGTAGTAGCGGTATTGGAGGAAAGAAAGAGTAAATTGGATTTCGAAATCGAACTACTAGAAATTAAAAAGGCTGAACTGACCAATACCTATACAAATTATAATTATCGAAACTATAACTATCCGAATAATAATTTTACAAGCCCCTATTAGTCTATTTTCAAGGCCGGAGAGGGGTCAAATAGAGGTTCTCATTTTTATTTTCGACGGGTGGTCCCCGGTAGGGGTTAAACAACAACCTTTAAAATCTTCAATCCTTATTGACGTAAAAATATGTATCTCTCCGATTAACTTACCTATCGAGAAAGAAGTTGTACAGTGCAACCAGGTAGACGTCAAACAAGTAAATTACGGAAATGCATGATAAAAATATAATTTTCCTAGCATTCCAGGGTCAAATTAATATCGTCGATGCCAAAAATTGATCTGATGACAGACACCTGAAAATTGATAACCC
>JALYLJ010000153.1 GCA_030774295.1 Thermoproteota archaeon | reverse complement strand
CTTAATGCATTAATTTTAATGCAATTTTCCTTGGATGATTCAGTGGTAACGATAGCCTGTACTTCCCTATTCAATACCGTCGGGCCATAAAAATTATTTAGTTCATAAATTGAATAGTTGGATTTATTGAATTTTTCTTTAATAAATTTCCTTAAATTTTTTAGTCGGATGGGGTAGTCGTTAGCAATTTTTTTCTTTTTCTGATTTGCATAATTGTCACTGCTTAGACCAATTATTACATGATTTCCAACTTCAAATGCCTTTAGTAACAGTATATAATGACCCTTGTGCAAAATGTCAAATGTGCCACCGGTAGCCACGGTGTCAAACATCAATCTTCAACCTTGCTAGTTTGGCGTCAAAATACTATTGACTCTTTTGGAAAATCTTTACGCATTGTGGGGGACAAACGTTCTCACATGCCATGCAGAAAATACAATCTTTTTCTCTTATCATAAATGGTTTCTTCTCTGACGCCGGATGACCTGGCGTATCCAACCACTCGAATACGTTTACAGGACAAGCCTCAATACAGGCCCCATCAGCAACGCAGATATCAAAATCAACTGTAACCTCGGTTCCCCAAATGCCAAGTTGTCCTGGCGGATCTACTGGACCCCATATCTTTATTCCTTGATACATACCTTTTACCTGACGCTTTGATTTGAACTCAGGATCAATTGGACCTTCAACCTTTGAATAGTCCGTTCCGCTACCAGTTAAAGAAATAGTTGTTTGACCGCCTGAAGATGGTGTTGCGGTGGATTGTTGTGGAGATGGAGGATTGAGTGCATTTTGAGCTTGAGGCGTTGTGGAAACAGATGGTTGAGCAGACGCAGCTGGCCCCTGGGTAATCTGTGGAACAGGAGTAACTATATTTTGCCTCTTAACTGAACACAGCTGATCATGAACGTCCTTCATACTATCGAGTGTTACTTGATTACTATGAACTAATAGCGTACCACAAGATTCGCATATGTACTCCATTTTCTCAGACAATATTTTATAATTATGAGTCCCTTATCAATTTTATGAACCAATTTACGGATTTGCATGGGGGCATCGGGTCGTAAAGTAGTCTATAAAGTACTGGTGTTGAAATTAATAGCCTCGCCATTCCAAAATAAGAAATAGCCATTCATTTTTTAGACTTGGTAATTGTCAGGACTGGGACTTAACTATTGGAAAGAAGTGATTGGAGTTTTGAGAAGCATAATTCCAGTTTATGATAAGGTCAACAAGAGTATTTCATTAGGCCAGGATGACAAGTACAGGCAATTAGGCCTGAATGGTCAAATTCGTCCAGGCGATTTGATACTTGATGCGGGTTCGGGTTTTGGCAATATGTCATCTAAGGCATTAGAGATCCTGAGCGGAGATGCCAAGATAATTCTTCATGATCCCATACCCGAAATGCTACATCATGCCCAGAATCGGGCAAATCAAAGACTCAAACTATCGTGCGGAGTTTTCGAATATATGCCATTTAGGGAATCAACGATAGATGATGTCCTTTGCGGATACTCTCTAAGAGATGCCTTCTCTCTAGTCGAGGCCATCTCCGAAATTCATAGGGTCCTAAAAAATGATGGAAGATTCATTATTGTGGATATAGGAAAACCCGATAACATGTTCCTTAGAAGCTTTGTTGCATTTTACTTGAAATATGTTCTTGGCATAATTGCATATTCCGTTTCTGGCAAGAGAGGTTTGAAATTTAAGACTTTGCATGGAACTTTTTTACGATGGCCCAAGAACGCTAAGTTAAACGATCTCCTACTTGAGAAATTTTCGAGAGTTAAATTCACAAAAAAAATGTTTGGAGGCGCAATAATTGTTGTGGCGTACAAATAGGGACGTATTTGTCACACGATTTGAACTTGTTTTATTGAGAAAAAGTAAATGTTAGCTAGTCAAAAGCCAGATAATTCTCTACTCTTCTATTTATAGACAGATTTCCTAATAATGGCACATTGAATTATCGGAGTACTGCTGACATTATCGCCATGATATTGTTTACTGCAATCAATGGAGAAAGAAAATCATCCATCATGTCAAAAGCACATATGAATTATGAGCAAATCAAAAAATACATAAAAATTTTGGTGATAAATGACTTGGTTATTGAGAAAAGTAATTTGTCTGAAGGCTCCGTCACATATCATACCACTGACAAAGGAAAAAATTACTTGGAAATGTACGAAGAATCAAAAGCATACAATTTGACTTCTAACATGTATGTATTTGGAAAACAAGAAAATCAGGACTTATTTTCCATATAATATTAAATGTACCAATGAATTTTTTCGTACAAGTTCTGAATCTCATTAGCGTGACTTTATATCATTCATAGTAACAATTTTCTTTTGTTCAAAAAATTCAGCTGTAGTTAGGCAGACTAGTCGTTTCTGCATATTTGTTATAGAAAACATGTCAATATCTATTATTAATTCAACATCTACTTTGTTCTTACGATTATACTGACAAAATTACTGGAAAAAGTGAAAATCCATTTACTATAAGAGTTAATGACGAAGTTTTTATTTTATATATTTGCTTATCTTTTGTGGAATCACTCAGCAAGTTAGATGTAATTGCCATTATCTTGAAAAACGCATACAAAGACTGTGACTACGAGGAAATATATTCTAGATTAAAATCCAACATTACGATACCAGAGTTAATGAAATTTCTGTTCGAATTAAGAAAGCACAATTTACTAATGTACTCTGAGAGTCAAAACAATAAGGTAATCATTACTACAAAAGGAATGCAATATATGCAAATACATGAAGAATTAATGAATCAGATATATCCAAGAAATAATAAGAGGTCAGGCATTTTTAATCGTCATAATCGATTTTTGAAATTGCCGAATTTATTTAAAAAGAATAGTATTAGATCAATAAGATAATTATATAGGTCGACGTAAAAGGAGCTTTGAGTAAAGTTAATTAAAAACAAAGAAAACCCTTTCTCATTAACATGGTTGATAATCAAAAGATCCAAAATATTGTCGAATCTTCTAAGGGCAATCCAAAAGTTATAACCGAAGAATCGTCAAAAGAAATTCTAAGTGAATATGGAATCAAAGTCCCTCAATATGCACTCGTAACAAGTAGTGATGAGGCGGTAAAGAAATCAAAGGAGATTGGATTTCCTTTAGTGGCAAAGATTGTTTCAGCCGATATTTTACACAAGACGGATGTCGGTGGAGTAAAAGTAGGTTTAAGGTCCGAGGATGAAGTCAAAAAAGCTTTTGACGATATGTATCATAGGCTTAAAGAAAAATTTGATGTTAAAGGAGTCTTGTTGGAAAAAATGGTTCCAAATGGAGTTGAATTAATTATTGGACTCCAAAACGACTCGCAATTTGGTCCCTCAATCATGGTCGGATTAGGCGGTATCTTCACGGAGTTATTTAAGGACGTTTTATTCAGAGTTCTACCGATTACAAAAGATGATGCAATAAAAATGTTGAATTCTCTAAGAGGCAGGGATATCCTCAAAGGGTTCAGGGGATCAAAACCCGTTAACATGGATATGATTTCTGAAGCAATTGTGAATATCGGAACCTTAGGGGTAGACTTAGCTGGCAAATATGAGAACATTGACTTTAATCCTGTTGTTGTATACCCTGATGGATATTTTGTTGTAGATGCAAAGATTATACTCAAGGAAAAATCTTCAGATGATGCTATATCGAAAGCAAGTCCCGACGCCAGTTTCATGGACTTGTTCTTTAATCCAAAATCGGTCGCGTTAATAGGAGCATCGCCGGAGACAGGCAAGATAGGGAACTCTGTCATGGAAAGCCTTGCAAAACATGATTACAAGGGAAAGGTTTACCCCGTAAATGCAAAAGGTTACCCAGAAATAATGGGTGTCAAGGCATACAAGAACCTATTGGACATCAAGGATCCAATTGATGTCGTAATTGTTACCGTTGATCTTAAGTTTGTCCCTGACCTTCTTGCAGAATGTGGAAAAAAGAATATACACAATATGGTAATAATCTCTGGCGGCGGTAAGGAATTAGGAGGAGAACGTGCAGCAATCGAGCAACGGGTTCAGGATCTTTCTCGTGAATTAAATATTAGAATAATCGGCCCAAACTGCATCGGTATTTTTAACGGAGAAAATAGATTGGATTGTGCATTTCAAGGACATCGAAGAATGATAAGACCAAGACAAGGAAATGTGGCTTTTCTTTCTCAGAGCGGAACTGTTGGTATTGCTTTTATGGAGACTGCAGATGCATTTGGATTAAGCAAGATGATCTCTTATGGTAACAGATCGGATGTTGATGAAGCTGACATGATACACTATTTGGCTCAAGATCCAGATACAAACGTAATTGGCTTGTATGTAGAAGGGCTAGGAGATGGTCGCAAATTCATGAATTCTGCAAAAAATGTAATAAAAGAGTGTCAAAAGCCTATTGTTGTTTTCAAAAATGGACGGTCTACTAAAGGGGCCAAACAAGCTGCGTCACATACTGGTTCTCTTGGTGGATCTTTTGCAGTCATAAGTGGAGCCTTTGAGCAAACAGGAATTATTTCTGTGGATTCTTATGAAGAGTTGACATCAGCGCTTAAGGCATTGACATGGCAACCTGTTCCAAAAGGAAATAGGATTGCCATGGTAACAAATGGAGCAGGACCAATTATAGCTGCGATAGATAATTTCGAAAGACTGAATTTAGAATTGGCTCAACTGAGTGATCAAACCACAAAATCATTCAAGGAACATTATCCCGCCACCTATGTCATCGGCAACCCGTGCGATGTCACTGGTTCTGCAAGTGCAGATGATTACCGATTCGCAATACAAGCATTTCTAGATGATCCTAATGTGGATATCGTCATGCCTTGGTTCGTTTTCCAAGATGACCCACTGGAAGAAAAAATAGTCGACATACTGGGAGATTTGCAAAAGCAAAAGAAAAAGCCAATTCTTGTAGGCGCAATGGGCGGACCGTTTACCGAAAAAATATCTAAAAAAATTGAAGCGTTCAATATACCAGTATACCAATCGGTAATCACCTGGATTACAGCAGCTGGTAGTCTGGCAAAATGGCAAAAAATTAAGGAAAGTCTAAAATAAAATCTGTCGGAAATGAGTCTTTTGTTTTATTTGCGCATCCAAAATTCTCATTTTCAAAACGTTATTATAGTTTAGTAGGGCAATGTACTCATAATGGAAAGTACACATCAAACGGAATTGATTACAATAAGTCCAAAGGCAGCAGAAAAAGTCACGGAATTCATGAAACAAGAGAATAAGGAAAGCTTGTATCTACGAGTTTATGTCTCTGGCGGAGGTTGTTCAGGTCTTTCATATGGTATGGGTTTTGAGGAAAAGCCAGACGAAGATGACAATGTGATTGATCAAAATGGCATCAAAATGATTGTCGATAGTTACAGTCAAAAATACTTAAACGGAACAAACATCGATTACATTGAAAGCCTGATGGGATCTGGTTTCAAGATTAATAATCCAAATGTAACGAAATCATGTTCATGTGGACATTCCTTTTCAACTGAATAAAAGAGAATTTTTTAGTTACTTTTTTTATCTCTTAAATTTTTGTCGTGCGAAATTTTGTAATTGTCTCCAACGTAATTAAGGCCACAGTCCTCTTATCTTTATGGCGTCAACTACTCTGTTCAACGCAACTACCATACTTGCCTTTCTCATGTGGATATTGTGTTTTAAATGGGTATCATAGACGCCTAAAAATGCCTGTGTGATATTTGTATCCAATCGTTCATTAACTTCTGCTTCTGTCCAATAATCTCTACGTAGATTTTGCAACCATTCGAAATAGGATACAGTGACTCCACCTCCGTTTGCTAGGATGTCAGGAATTACCAAAATTTTATTGTTAAATAATATCTTGTCGGCTTCTGGAGTGGTAGGTCCATTCGCAGCCTCTGCTACTATCTTAGCATTTATCTTTCCAGCGTTATCCTTTGTTATTTGGTTTTCGAGAGCAGCAGGGATCAAAATTGTACATTCTGTTTCAAGAAGTTCCTTATTGGAAATAGATTGACTTCCGGCAAAATTTGTAACAGAACCTGTCTTTTCCTTGTGTTTCCTAAGTGAGTTAATATCAATTCCATTTTTATTAATCATGCACCCTTTAGAATCACTTGCTGCAATTATTGTTGCGCCTTGCTCTTCTACTAATTGGGCCGAAAATTGTCCTGCATTGCCAAATCCTTGAACAACGACTTTAGCATTTTTCATATCGATATTCAGCTTTTTTGCTGCCTCCCTAACAGTAATAGCAAGACCTCTTCCCGTTGCCTCATTACGTCCAAGAGATCCTCCAATCTGAATCGGTTTACCTGTGATCACTTCGGGCTGTATGTAGTTACCCTTGATTACTGAAAATGTGTCCATAATCCACGCCATTTCTCTTCCACTAGTGTAAACATCAGGGGCGGGAATGTCTATGTAGGGGCCAATGATATCTGAAATTCCATATGCATACCTTCTAGTCATTCTCTCCAACTCTCCTTCAGACATGCTTTTTGGATCACATATTATACCACCCTTTCCACCACCAAATGGGATATTTGCTATGGCGCACTTCCAAGTCATCCACATAGAAAGTGCCTTAACTTCATCAATAGTTACTTGCGGATGGTAACGTATACCTCCTTTAAAAGGACCCAAGGCATCGTTATGCTGAGATCGAAAACCCGTAAAAACTTTAACGGAGCCATCATCCATTTTAACAGGAATAGATATCGTTAACACTCTCTTTGGTTGAGCCAAAAATTGATGTATACCATTGTCAAGTCCCATCAGTGATGAAACTTCGTCAAGTTGTGTAAGTGCTACTTCAAATGGATTGATTCCACTATTTGCAGAATTTGACATTACGTGAGTTGAAAAAATCACATATTTAAATTTTGAAGGGAATCGAGTTTCTTTAAATCATTTGTTAATCTTTTCGGATATAAGGAGCCTCAATTCCTCGTCATTTTTGTTGACATGGTCTATTCCCAGAGACTCGGCTATCAATTCAAGTTTGTGTCGTTCACTATCCACAGCACCGGCTATACGCGGTCCAGCATAGCTAAATTCAGCTTCCATCCTTTGTCTAAGGGAAACCGCACGCATCTTTTCAAATTCTCCCATTGCTTTTCCTATGGTTCTTGAGAATTCAGGTAATTTCTTTGAACCAAATAAGAGTATTACAATAAGCAATCCAATAATTATCCACTCTGAACCACCGATGTTCATCTGGTAATTGGCAAGCATACGATGGTGTATTATCAAATAGAATGAAAAATAAGTCTTTGCCAAAAAAGGACAAGCTTAAAATCTTAAGTTTGGGAATACTTAAGATACTTTTAGCATATCTGAGAAAATTCAAACTAACGTCAACATCAACGAAATCCGAAAATAATTCCGGTAACAAAGACAAGATTCATTAATGCTATACGCCAATCCTATTTCAGTAAATGATATACGAAAGGGAACAGATTACCCTGGAAATTCGATCGTTTATAGAATCCTTAAATCATGAATGTAAAGCAGGCGCAGTAGTTGTAGTAGAGGGAAAAAAGGATGGAATTGCCTTGCGAGATGTAGGATTCAATGGAGAGATTTTGGTTTACAATAATTTTAAAGGAATCATTAATCTTGTGGACTATTTATCCAGGAAAGGAAAAAAGGTCATTCTTTTACTTGATAGAGACAAGAAAGGCAAAGCTCTTACATCAAAAATTATAAGAAAACTAGATCTGTTGTGTCCCCATGACAGTTTGTATTACAAAAAATGGTTTGTGAAGATGACTAGGGGTAAGATTACATGTGTAGAAAATCTGTCGAAATATTGTTTACCGTTTGTAGAGAATTAGCGTAAAAATACAATTCCGTCAGTGCATTAATCTAAGTTTATATCTGTTATGACCTATTCTAAGATTTGATGCAAAGAAGCATTGTAAATAGCTATGAGCTGAGGAATGATTTTCCAATTTTCAAGAAGAAAATTAATGGCAAGGATCTGGTATACCTCGATAATGCTTCTACTACTCAAAAGCCATATTCGGTGATAAATTCGATAACTGATTTTTATTCGAATTATAACTCTAATATTCATAGAGCGGTTTATCAACTCGCAGAAGAAGCTACAGAACTCTATGAGCAATCTCGTAAGAAAATTGCAAATTTTATAAACGTGCGTCCCGAAGAGATCATCTTCACAAGGAACACAACTGAATCAATAAATCTTATTGCGCATTCTTGGGCGAGGTCGAATCTTAAGAAGGACGACGTTATAGCCATAACCGAAATTGAACATCATAGTAATATCGTACCTTGGCAGATATTATGTCAAGAAATCGGAACGCGTTTAGAATATGTAGGAATAGATGAAAGCGGATTTTTGGATATTGAATACTTGATTGAATTGATTTCGTCAAGAAAAGTAAAATTGGTTTCGATAAGCCATATGTCAAATGTTCTTGGCACTATAGTACCAATTGAAAGGATCGTTAAAACTGCACATCAATACGACATACCGGTGATTGTGGATGGTGCACAATCAGTGCCACATATGCCCGTAGATGTGAAAAAATTGGACTGTGATTTTTTGGTCTTTTCTGCGCATAAGATGTTAGGCCCAACTGGAGTCGGAGTATTATATGCAAAGAAGGAATTACTTGAAAAGATGAAACCGTTCATGGCTGGTGGCGATATGATAAAGGAGGTTTTTAAATTTCACACAAATTACAACGAAGTGCCATACAAGTTTGAGGCAGGTACTCCTAACATCGCAGATGTAGTTGGCTTTGGGGCAGCTGTCGAATATCTGGAAAAAATTGGGATGGAAAATATAAGGAAACACGAAATTTATTTAACCGAATACGCTCTTGAATCAATGCAATCATTGAAGTATATTACAATATATGGTCCCATGGATTCCAAATTCAGAGGAGGAGTAATTTCATTTAATATTGCAGATATTCATCCTCATGATCTTGCAACAATAATGAATGATCATGGAATTGCTATAAGGTCTGGTCATCATTGCGCACAGGTATTGATGCAGCGACTTGACGTACCAGCTACTTCGAGGGCTAGCTTTTACATTTATAATACTAAAGAAGAAATAGATAAGTTCGTTAATGCTATTAAGGAAGCAGGGAGGATCTTCAAAATATGAGCGATGATATATACAGAGAAATCATACTAGACCACTACAGAAACCCAAGAAATAAAGGAAAATTGGAAAATGCAGACGTTACGGTACATGACAGTAACCCTCTATGTGGAGATGAAATTGATATGCATTTGAAGGTAAATGATGGTGTGATCAGCGACGTAAAATTTGAAGGAAAAGGATGTGCTATTAGCCAAGCAAGTGCCTCGATGTTAACTGAAATGGTCATGGGTAAAGATTTGAATGTAATAAAAGATTTGAAAAAGGAAGACATTCTTGAAAACATCGGCTTGACAAACTTAGGACCTGCAAGAATCAAGTGCGCCCTTCTTTCGCTGAAGGTATTGAAAGTAGGGATGATAAAATATTATTCGGAAAATGATCCTAAATCCGCTGAACAAATCAAAAATGAATCTTCCTTTTATTGACCGGCATTAATAAATGAGCCGTGCATTACTTTTGATTTTTCATTGATACCCATGGGTTTAGTGCTGAGTCGAGAATTTTCTGGTAATCATGATTGATATACATCCGATCATTTCAATTTATGGTCATTTTATCTTTATTCATAATATTCACCATATTTGTCCACCTTCGCCTGTTCTTTCCGATAGACTCTTTTATCTTTAATAATTTCAGCTATTATAATCCTGGTCAGTTCTTACTCTACTCTTTCGTAATAATTTCATCATTTGGGGAGGTAGTAAATCTGATTTTTGTAGCTATATTATTTACAATCATAAGAAGAACAAGAAAAATGGGAATGATTCTGATGATAGCAATAATGACAATAGCCATATCGATATCTTATTTGAAACCAATAGTTGCTCAGCCAAAGCCTCCAGAATCACAAAAGATTCCTGTGCTTCCAAAGGGCTTCCAACTTGAGAGTGACAGCCTACTGACTGAAGCTCGAAATTTCTCATATCCATCAAATCACACGGCCATCATAACTGCTTTCGCCTACATTGTGGAAACTGTCATTCGACTGAAGACGAAGAAATATTCATTTCTTCTTTGGATTCTACCGCCAATGATTATGTTCTCAAATTTGGCTCTAGGATTAAACTATTTGAGCGATTTAATTGGTGGCTTGCTCTTAGGGCTAATAATTGCGATAACCCTGAGTCGTATTTTGAAACTTGAAGTCCCCTTTTTGATGAATAGGTTTAAAGGCGTTTCCAAATAGCCAAAATTCTCGATTTTCATAATTTTTCTGCTATTTTGGGATTCAACAACAACCATCCATAGTTATCGTCATCATGAATATACCTAATGTCTCTCAGATTAGCAATTAGTTTGTTTTTCTTTAGTGAGATCATTATTTCGGCGTGAATAGTAGCTCCTAATCTTTTTACATAACCCGAATCCAGATGTCGTGGCAACAATATTCTCCAACTAAATTCTTCTGGTTTGGACTGTTTATAATGGTCAACAAATTCATCAATCATCGGTTTAATTTCAGATATGTCATTTATTTTGCGTGTAAGTTGTACTGGAAACTTTCCCAGCTCCGATGAATTCACAGTATTATATTTCCCGTATTGTAAATAAATTAATTGACTATTTGAAATTCTCAATATAATAATACGAGCGGATAAGGTTTAAGAATAGTTAATTAGACATTTTGAATGTAGTTGACCATATCATCTAAAGTTGCTACTTCAAATAAATGGACTGATCTGGAGCATAACGGTGTAGCTTTTCCCCCAGAATATGTTCAACGTGGTATAAATATCAAAATTTTGGGAGAGATTTTCTTCTTGAATCGTGAGCAGGAAGAAATTATTTATGCTTGGGCAAAAAAGAAGGACACCCACTACGTAAAAGATCCTGTTTTTCAAGCCAATTTTCTTTCTGATTTCAAAAAATTGCTCCCTGAGCGATTCATGTCAGTTCGTAATATTGATGAAATCGACATGACAGAAGCATTTAGTCTGGTTGATAAGGAATTAAAGATTAAGGAAAATGAAAAAATAAGAATAAAATCACTCACGAGAGATGAAAGGAGAAGAATTAGTCAGGGAAAAAAAATAGAAAAAGAAAAATTAAAAGCGATTTATGGAAAAGCGAAAATTGATGGTATTGAAGTTGACGTAGCAAACTGGCTCGTTGAACCGCCTGGAATTTTCATGGGAAGAGGACTTCACCCTCTTAGAGGAAGATGGAAACCAAGGGTCACTCCAAAAGATGTAACCCTGAATTTGGGGGAGGATGCCTCAGTACCTGAAGGTCCATGGAAGGCTATTGTACACGACCATTACTCAACGTGGTTGGCTTCATGGATAGAAAACCTTACGGGAAAGAGAAAATACGTATGGTTACATGATTCATCTTACCTACGACAAGACAACGACAAAGCAAAATACGACACAGCAAAAAAATTAGAATACTACATTTCTGATATAGAAAAAGAAATTATTAATCAGATGTTAAATTCCAAGGATGTAACTCGGAAAAAAATTTCCACAGTTTGTTATCTCATACACAAGTTGGCAATGAGAGTCGGTGATGAAAAAGATCCGGATGAAGCAGATACCATTGGAGCATCTACTCTCAGGGTAGAACATTTGAAATTTCCAAAAATAGGTGACAAGGTTCAAATTGAATTTAATTTTCTTGGAAAAGACAGTGTGCCCTGGCAAAAAACTTTGGAGATATCCAGTCCTGACACAAAGGCGCTTTACGAGAATTTATTGTTCTTCATGAGGGGAAAGGATAAATCGGATGAAATATTTGAAGATATCACATCATCTAAAGTAAACAAATTCCTTCGCTCAATTGACAAAGAAAATGTTCCCAATTTGACTGCGAAAGTTTTTAGAACTTATATAGCAACTGCCATTGTAAAGAAACATCTGTCTGAACCAATTTTAAAGGTAAATAAAAATGAAAATGAGTTTAAGAAAGTTTACGTTGCAAAGATTGCAAATCTTCAGGCCGCGATAACCTGTAACCACAAAAAAGGAATAGATCCCAAGAATCCCGCAAGTAAAAAAGCATGGGAGAAATTTGAACAATCTTTAGAGAACAAAAAGGAAAAAATTAAGCAACTGCAAATGGAATTGAAAGAGAAGAAATGGAAAACCGAACTACAGAAGCTGAGGAAGGAACAAAGAGTGCAAAAGTTGGAATTCCAATTAAGACTTCAGAAAGAGACTAGGGATTATAACCTTGGAACGTCGTTAAGGAACTACATTGATCCCCGTGTTTTCAAATCGTGGTGCGACTATGTTGATTTAGATTGGACAAAGATTTATACTAGCACGCTTCAAAGAAAATTTAAGTGGATAGAACAGTATTCAAAAAGTGACCTAAAAAAATATTTGAGTATCAACAATAGAAAATAGCAAATCATATGAATACTATATTTACGCTTTTCATGATTTGCGTTCCGTATTCATATAATGAGTTAAAATTATCTACTGAACATAATTTTGATTTCTCAAGCACAAGGAAATTTTTCATTTTTATGGAGTCGATAAGCTATTGAGGTTGTTTGCTTTATTAGTCATGTCAACATTGCTAATGTTCTTCTCAGGCACGAATTTTGATAAGGTTCATTCTCAGGTTCAATATCAAGTAAATTCATTATTTATTGGAATTTTATCAAATGGCGATTCTATTGTTCAATATGACCTTCGTTTGAAAACTAATGCTAGCGAGATAACCTTGCCATTAATGGGCGGAAACATCAATGAAATTTTGGTTAGAAACTATCTATCGAAATACTTGGTATATTCATTCAATTCTTCAACCAATGAGATTAAGATAAACACACAAAATGAATCACAAGTAAGGGTTACATACCAAACTCCAGATCTTGTTAACAAGCAGGAAAGAGAATGGAGCTTCCTCATAGATTCAGCTTTTCCATTTACAGTAAAATTACCAAATGATGCAGTAGTTACCAATTTGGGGGAGCAATCCCCATCATTAATTAGAAAACTGGGAGGACAGAATTTGTTATCCTTCGATAAAGGTAAGATATCTATAGATTATGTTATTGGGTTTGCAGGAACTCGAGAACAAGCCATAATATCCATTAATTCGGCAGAACTAGATCTGACAAAGGCCGCTAGTGAACATAGTGGAATTAATCTCGATGAGGTCAAGCGAATTATCC
>JALYLJ010000152.1 GCA_030774295.1 Thermoproteota archaeon | reverse complement strand
GTTTACCTGTTACCACAGGCGCAGCTACGTTTGCAAGACAGGTCTGGGTGATGTTCTTATAGGGGCAGCTGCCTCAATAGCAGACTATAATGGAATCTCCAACGCCTCGCATATCAAAGACAAACTTGTTGAAATGACCCACTTGAACGAAACTATCTTTGGTGCAGGTATCGCTTCGTCATATCAATCTCATAAAACATTGTCAGGAAATTATCAAAATGATGACATGTTGGCAAATGTTTGTAAACACAACGTAACAAGGTTTCCATATGAAATAGGTAGGCTTGCGCAGGATATAGCCGGTGGCCTAATGGTTACTATGCCTTCTGAGAAAGATTTCCGTAGTCCTGATACAGGACCACTTCTTGAGAAATACTTGAAAGGCAGGAAGGGGGTTTCAACTGAAAATAGAATGCGTATTTTGAGACTCATTGAAAATATGACACTTGGACGAAATGCAGTTGGATATCTTACAGAGTCGATGCACGGCGCGGGTTCTCCCCAGGCACAAAGAATCCAAATTGCAAGACAGATGCAGCTAGGTTATAAGAAAAAACTTGCCAAAGATCTGGCCGGAGTTGATGAAGGGGAATCGGCACAGGTAATCCATGAGCAATCTGAATATTTTGACAGAATATTCGGAACAAAATCGAATTAGTTTTTACCAAGTTCAGATATATTCAATTTGAGTTGTATGTTTGTGTAGATCTTTTTTTGTGTATTTCTTGTTCTATCGGAACGTTAATTATGTAGAAGGGTAGGATATGAAAAACAAGCGATTATGAACGATGCAGAATTTAAAAATCTAGTTAGAAGTTGGAATGACTTTCCAACAAAAGGAATTTCATTCAAGGACATAAATCCACTTCTAAGAACCCACGATTCAATGTATTACCTTAACGAAAAGTTGTCTGCCATATGTGCCAATATTCAAACAAACAGAATTGCAGCTATCGAATCAAGAGGATTTGTTGTAGGATCTCTTCTTGCAACAAGCATGAGCAAGGGATTAGTCCTAATTAGAAAAGAAGGTAAATTGCCGGGGCCTAAGATTAAAGAATCCTATAGTATCGAATATGGGACTAGGGTTATGGAAATTCAAGAAGATGCTATTTTAAAGGGCGAAAAAGTTCTGATAGCAGACGACTTGCTTGCAACAGGAGGCACTGCGGTTGCGGCAGCTTCGCTTGTAGAAAAATTAGGAGGCACAGTAGTTGGATTTGTGTTTATCATTTGTTTGAATTATTTGGATGGTACGGATACATTGAAGAGTAAAGGTTACGATGTTAGATGCATTATGGAGTTTGAATAATATGCAAAACTATCATGCCGATATTGGTATAATCGGCGGAACCGGTATCTATAACACTGAATTATTAACTAATGCAGAATCAGTAAAGATCTTTACTCCTTATGGTAGTACATCGGATCTAATTACTATTGGAGAGTACAACGGTAGATCGGTAGCTTTTATTCCTCGTCATGGTAAAGGGCATACTCTTCCTCCACACAGGGTTAACAGTAGGGCAAACATATGGGCTCTACATTCATTGGGTGTGTCCAGAATCATTGCTCCATCCGCGGTGGGAAGTCTTCAGGATGCCTATAAGCCTGGTGATATTGTTCTCCCTGATCAATTCATTGATTTTACTAAAGGAAGAGACTATACTTTTTATGATGAGGGCAAGGTATGCCACGTATCATGTGCCGATCCTTTTTGTAATGAATTGAGAGCAGTGTTGCTAAATGTTGGTAAACAACTAAATACTAATGTGCATAATGGCTCTAATTATATTTGTATAGAAGGGCCGCGCTTTTCAACACGAGCAGAATCAAAATATTTTAGGGAGATATTACATGGCGATATAATTGGAATGACACTAGTACCGGAATGTGTACTGGCACGTGAAATGGAAATATGCTACGTATCAATAGCTACGGTTACTGATTATGATGTTTGGTACGAAAATCCTGTTTCCTCCAAAGAAATTCTTGAGGTGTTGACCAAAAACACCAATAAAATAAAAGAATTACTTGCAGCGTTCATCCCGTCAATTCCAATTTCTAGAAACAAATGCAAATGCGGCAATGCACTGCACGATGCTATGGTTTGAATTGATTTTTGGTCAAAGGGTCGATTAGGACTATATCTCCTTCAACAAGTTTTCGTTGTAATGATAGTTGGAAACTTTCAGTATCATAACCAAATTCCTTCAGTTTGGCTAGAGTTTTTTTTGTCAAATTCAGACTAATGTTATGACCCCCAATCCGTCCAAAGGCAATTGCATTGAATTTTAATTTCGTATCTCTGACAATAAAGTAACCCTTTAATTTACTTGCAAACTGGCCTCCCTGAGCTTTTTCTACAAATACTTTCGGGTCGTCAGAAGGATATGAGTCGCGAATCACTTTGGATGAGCCTCATCCGTTATTTCGATGCTGCGATTTATATTCTTGGATACCAGAAAACTCCACCAGTTGTCATCTACTATCTTGTAATCAGAAACATCTACACTTACCGTGGTTTCGTCATCAGTGTCAGTAAAAGAGAACTTGCCATCTTTAATTATTCTTATTAGTTTCCACCGTTCTTTACCTAACCTATTTCTATTTATGGCAACAGCCCATTCTTGACCTTCTTCAATAGATGGCATACCGATGTAGTCTACGATTTCCAAAATACCCAATCTTTTCTCTTCGCAAAATATTTTCTTGTTTACTACATTTCTCCAAATATCAACAGCTCCTATTGTCTTGTTATTTTCATTAATATTAATAACGCCAAAATATACCACCTTATTGTCCGGAACGGTCGACATTCCACATTATTGATTCTAAATGCCTTATTTAGTTCTTGCAGATTCCTGTATTCTTTCCAGAGACGAGGCAAGACTATCAATTTGAAGGTTCTTCTTAAATTCTATACCCATTTTTTGGCAGTGCCGACGATAAGCGTTTATTATTGAAAATTTTGGATGGAATGTCTGATACTTACCGGACAACTCAAGTATTAGTCCTTTTTCTAATAAATCACAAAGTACCTGCTCAGATTCTTCCAGAGTGAGCTTTAGCGCAGCGGAAATACTTGCTACTGTTGATTCGCCGTTGATTATTAGAAATAGGAAAATTTGTGCTTCCTTGTCTGTTAGATTAATCTTTGAAATTAAAGCTTCCTTTATGTTCTCCATTCAGCATCAGGTCAAATTTATTTTTCATTTGATACCCTCCTATTTACGTTCTCTGTCACAAATGTCATATTTGATTGGCAGTATCAAAAAGTCTAGTATTTATAATAAGAAAATGTTCTTAGAGCGATAAAATCTCTTTATATTTTTCATACCTCTGTTTGATGTCTGTATTACCAATATTGATTAATCTTTGAATTCCATAATCTTCAATCGCAAATGAACCCATAATGTTTCCATGAATCATTGCATTTTTCAGGGATTTTAGATCTATTTGTCCTTGTGTACACAAATGTCCCATAAAAGCGCCGCCAAAAGAATCACCGGCACCAGTAGGATCTTTTATAGTTTCAGTTGGATATCCTGGAATAGGATAAAATTCGTTTTCATAAAAAAGTAGTGATCCATTTTCTCCCTTATTTATCAAGGCGAAAGAAGGACCATTTGACACTAGTAATCGGGCACATTTCAAGATGCTATTTTCTTTAAATAACAATCTAGCCTCTGATTCGTTTAATATTATTCCATCGACTCTATTTATCATCTTGAGTACTTCGTCTCTCTTGTTCAAGATCCAAAAATCCATAGTGTCACAAACTACTAACTTTGGATTGGAAAACTGACTTAACAGGTTCAAATTTTGAACAGGATCATTATTTGCAAGATAAACATATTTTGAATCAACAAATTCTTTTGGTACTGTAGATTGGTAATTTGCAATTACATTTAACTCTGTTTTGTTAGTGGTCCTCTTGTAAAGATCATGACCAAAAGATGAATCATAATGAAAGGTCTTTTCCGTTTCACTAATTGACAATCCTCTGATATCCAGACGATTTTTCAATATCTCCATATATGATGCGGGAAAATCATTACCTACAATACCAACTATCGACGTAGGTACGTAATTTGATGCCGCAATTGATGCAAAAGTAGCAGTGCCTCCTAGAGTCCTTTCAACAGTATGAAATGGGGTACGAGTGGTATCTAGTGCAACAGTTCCAAATACAGTTAGCATGCAGTTGAATCGATAACAACAATAAATAAGTGTTCAACAATATTTTTGATGTTGGCATCAGAGGCAAGATATGATAAAATAGTGATTGGATTTTCTGGAGCATCAGGTATTATTTATGGAATTAGACTCTTGGAGGTTCTGCATTCCATTAATATTCAGACCTATCTTATAATCAGTGAATGGGCAAAAAAAAATATAGTTATTGAAACCCCCAAAACAGTAGAGTATGTGAAATCTCTTTCTTCAGTAAACTATGATAATTCTAGACTTGATGCCTCAGTGTCAAGCGGCTCATTTTTGCATGATGGAATGGTAATAGTACCCTGTAGCATGAAATCACTTTCGAGTATCGCAAACGGCTACGATGATACACTCATTTCCCGTGCTGCCTCAGTTACTTTAAAGGAATTACGGAAGTTGATCCTAGTTCCACGCGAAACTCCTCTCTCCAGAATTCACCTTGAGAACATGATCAAAGTACAGGAGGCTGGTGCAATCATCCTTCCGGCTATGCCCGGTTTTTATCACAATCCTTCATCCATAGATCAAATTGTTGATCATTTGGTTGGAAAAATTCTTGATCAACTAAAAATAAAACACGAATTGTTCAAGAGATGGAAAGATCAATAAAAATCAAAAAGAACTTTGGGTAGATAATATTTACTCTTAATGAAAAATTACATATAACTATCTAATTTTCCCACAGTTGTAATTTTTCAATTTTTGCTCGTCTCTTTGCCTGATAGAGCATCTCGTATACTGATTTATGAGATCTCCCATTGATTAGTAACATTATTGCATCGATAGCAAGTTTTGTCTCTTCATAGTCGCCTATCAGCCCTACTGTGTGCCCATATATTGAAATAAACGTGTTTGTTAATTCCTCTAGATTCTTTCTTGCTTTACCCTTTTCACCAATAATTCTTCCTTTGACCCTATTTGTAGAATTGGTTGTTGTTGTAAAATTACGCAGATCCAAAATTTGAAACAATGTTTCCTCATTTAAAATTCTAAAAGCTCGTTCCGGCGAAAAACCACTTGAAATTGCACTGATGATGTCGCGTGCCTTGAGAGCACCATATCCATCGAAATCTTTAGAAGTTGAAGATATTGTTATTTCGCCTGTTTTGCTTTCAATTTCAATCTTAACATTGCACTTTTTACAAATTTCAGTTTTTGTTTTTCCCTTATTTCCTATTACTATGGGAATCCGTTCTTCCGATATGTGTAATGTTAAACTCAGATGATCTTTATTGTCCAAAAAGAAAACCTATATAAAATTTTGATGTTTAATTATTTATTCATTTATTTCCTAAACTATGAGTAACTTGTCGAATTTGAATCAATAGGATTGGGCGAATCTATAAATCATGAGAAATGGAACATCTGAAAAGTACTTGACACTTGCCCTCTTAGCTAGATTCATTTCAATTGCTTTGTTCACCGTCTCCTCACCGGCTAGGTTTGAAATTGATGATTTTTTCAGATAAGATTCAATTTCATTTTCATCTGCAATTTTATCCATCCAGTAATTTTTTTTCATATTTATCGTAATTTTTCCATGATTGATTTGTTTATCTATAAGATAAAGATCGCATACATTTACCATAAGAGAGTTTTGGTATTTTACAGTTCTAATTGCATACCTTAATGGCTGGTTTTTAGAGCTACTGGCCTCCATTATCAAATAATATTCAACAAGATAAATTAGATAAGTTTTTTTGTTTATTTTTTTTGCAGTATGGTAAATTACGGGGACTTTGTAAGAAACACAAAGAATGGTCGCTCTTATTCTTTCAATCATTCTTACTAAAAATTAACACTATTATTGGACCATCAGATTAATTAGATGCACTTACCTACTTAAGGAGTAGAAAAGATTGTCAAAGGACCTAGAATACATTCGAGACAAGAGAAGCTTGGATTATGGTTCTTTATCAACTCATTATAAGAGAGTTCTTGTTGTTTGTATTGACAGGGACGACGACCTGGGTAAAAACGCTGGCGTTGAAACTCCTGTCTTTGGAAGAGATCAATGCATAAGTGCTGGTACTAGATTGGCAATTGAAGATCCAGAGGATGCTGATGCCAATGCAATTTTTGGCGCTGTCAAAATATATGAAGAGCTTGTAACAAAGGGCTATGAAACTGAGGTCGCCGTAATTACGGGCGCCTATAATCGGGGCATAGAGGCAGACGAAAAAATATCCTCAGAGCTCATAGCAGTGTTGTCAAAGTTCAAGGCAGATGGAATTGTCGTAGTATCAGATGGGGAGGACGATGAGACTGTAATTCCCCTATTACAGGCCATGGTACCTGTGATCTCTATTCAGCGAATAATAATGAGGCATAGTAGGAGTGTAGAATACTCATATGCTGTTTTTGGCAAGTATGTAAAGATGTTAGTTTATGATTCAAGATATTCAAAATTCTTTTTGGGTGTACCCGGGGCGCTACTTATCTCAAGTGGGTTTGCAACCATTTTTGGCTTTACGAGAGAAGCGTTGGCCATAGTTCTTAGTGTATTGGGTGTTGCATTTGTTATCAGAGCATTTGATATTGACAAGTCACTTGGATCCCTAAATAGGACTACGCCATCAACTTTCATCAGAATATTTTCGGCGTTTGCAGGAATCATGATAATATTGGTTGGTATATCAAATGGGGCTTCGAGTATCCCTGATGGCGCCATACCAAAGGACGCTAGCCTTTCTCACATTATTACAAATAGGATAGTAGTAGGAGCCTTTGTCCACGGTTCAATTACTCTAATTTGGATTGGATTGGGGACTATTTTCGGCGGAATATTCCTTAGCAACTGGTTCAAAGGAAGCATTAGGATTCTATCAGATATCCTGAGATTGGTTGTGCTGGGTTTGATTTACATTCCCGCAATTCAATTTACCTCAGTCTTGACGGAAAAAACAAATCCTTTCAATCTCATCTCTTCTTTATTTATTGGTCTAGCTATTACGCTTGTCGCGACAACATTTTTGTTTCAGTATTTCAGAAACAAAAAAGGTGGAGAACACCTAAAGCATTAGCTATTGCGTTCACAGTGTTATTATATGATTTAAAATCATTTACTTTGAGGGCAAATGCGCGGACTTTTTTATTATTTAATCAATAATAATTGGTTTTATCGATTCTATGAAAGAAAATTGGAATCACAGATTAGAAAAGATCCGCTTCCAAATCATGTTGCAATTATACTGGATGGTAATAGGAGATGGGCTAAATATCATTTCCTGGCAAGCAAAGGCGTGCATGCAATTGGCGCTGACAAGGCCGAGCAGTTACTAACTTGGATTTACGACCTCAAGATAAAAATAACTACTCTTTATGTATTGTCTATCGAAAACCTCGAACGCGACAAGAAGGAATTGGACGATATCTATAATCTTCTTGGAATAAAACTTGAAAAATTATACAATGATTCACGAATACATGAAAGGGAAATGAAAATAAAGGCTATTGGAAATATCGATGCTCTCCCACAATCAATAAAAGATATTTTGTCTAAACTTGAAAAAGAGACAAATCATTACGACCTGACTTTTCTAAACATCGCTATAGCTTATGGTGGTCAGCAGGAATTAGTCGATGCGATTAGAAAAATTGCTCATGATGTAGAAAAAAGAGAACTAAAAATTTCAGAAATAACAGAGCAGTCAATTGATTCTTATCTTTATACTTCACACTTACCGCAGCCAGAACCTGACCTTATACTGAGAACTTCTGGCGAAAAGAGGCTGAGCGGTTTTTTATTATGGCAAAGTGCATACAGTGAACTAGTTTTTATGGACGTATTTTGGCCCGAATTCCGAAAAATAGATCTTATGCGGGCAATTAGGACATTTCAAAGACGACGTAGAAGATACGGAAAATAAGAAAATGTTGATATGTCTATCTTGCATGTACAAAACAAATGCCGCAGCATGGTGATTATGATCAAAAAAGTGCAAAATGGTTTTGCAGTAGCTGGGTAGATAAGAAAGAATGGCTGGAAATTCATGCATATTCCCCACTTACTAGTAATTTTGATACAGATGAAGAAGAAGTCGTAGAGAGCGGTTAGCAGCTATCGAATTAGTAGTTACTTGATATGATGACAGAAAAATCTGCTGGGTTTATCCTCATCACAGATGATTTTGTGCATTAAGGCAGGCAATAAATTTCTTGGAAAAACCATCGTCCAATATCCTATAGTAATCTGTGCGTCTGCTCTAGCAATTTTTGGAATTTTTTATCGAAACAACCCTTATCAAGTGAAATAAACATTATGATGAAGTAAAAGAAAATCATTAGGTAGTATAAAGTTGTGTTTGAAGCCATTCAACCAGTAATGAATCTTTTTGTGTAGCTTATGATGAGGATTTGGAATTTATAATGTATGATAGGGTCTTGCGTTTGTTTTTTGAATTTAGAACAGAGCGACCTATTATCAGATAATCACTTCCGCTGCGCTTGGCAGTTTTTGCGTTACCTCCTTGAGTACCTATACCAGGTGAATAAATGGGGATACTGGAAATCGATGAGATGTGTTTCAAAGTTCTCAAGTGTGTGGCACCCACTACAATTCCATCGACTTTGGTCGCTTTGGCGTATTTCAAGAAGATCTCAAATAGAGGAACGACCTTACTTTCTTTTGATCTCCTTTGAATAGTATTCAAGCCATATCCTTCGTTGACACTTTCGTGGCTCATATAGACAAGTGATATTATACCCATGCCAATTTTGTGGGTAAATTGAACTAGAGATGCCAATTGTTTCAGTCCGATAATCGGATTTACTATAACTGAATCAAAGCCCATTGAATGCAAATGCTGTACGGTTACTTGATTCGTATTTCCTATATCATTTAATTTAATATCCGCAATTGAAAGCAAATCATGGGAATGTATAACTTTGTTGATTCTTTGAATATCCTTCTTGGCAAATGGCAATATGAGATGAAAGTTAATTTTAATTGCACATAGGAACGGGTAAAGATTTTTTACTAATTTTTCAATATACTTGAGATTGGAATGTTGTGAATCCAAGTCCAGGGCCAGTATTATGAAGCTTTTATGATCACTTGAAGCACGAGCAATTCGTTCTCTATATGAGATTTTATTCATCAACCTTCACTAAGGGATGTGAACTGGATAATTTTATTAGTTTGATATAGATGTAACCATGCCCGTCAATATTGTTTGTAAATGTAGGATTATCAGATTTCAAACTAGAGTATTTTATGAAACAATTTACTGGATTATCTGGAAGAGTTGCATAGTAAAAATATGAGACTCCATCAGATTCGGCCATATTCAACGCAGTCCCTACAACATATTTGGAGTTCTTGGTGCTATTAAAAACAAAAAGAGGCAAAGGTGATTCTTCATAGATCATTTTGTACGATGCAATCTTTACTAGGCTTTGGAAATTGGCTAATTTTATTGGTGCATAATTTGAATTCTTGACGCCTTTTGGTCTGCGCCAAAATATTTGTGGAAACTTTTCAACTGAAATTATCGGAGAATACATAACCGAAGGATTTTGTATATTAGTGACTATTGCTACATCTTCGAAGCCGCCGGTGTTTTTATAGGCAAGATATTGGCCAGCGCTTGAATATTTGACATAGTATATCACAGGAATATTGTTCAGAAAATCAATTTGCGTTGCCAATAAATTATCTTTGCCAGACTTAAATGAAAACGTCAAAAGTGGAGTTCGTTCAAAAGCGCAGACAAGTCTACCAAAATCTTGAATCGTGGAAACCTCGATAAAGAAAGGGGATTTAATTTGCAATGCTCTACATTTTAAAACTACATTATTAAAATCATGCGAAAAGACTTGTCTGGAAGAAAATATTTCTCTTCCAAACTAATTTTCTTCCCGACGATCGATTATTTGGTTAATCTCAGCACCAGTACCTATAAGAACAACTTTAACACCTAGATTGGCTTCCATGTTCTCAATAAATTCCCTTGGTTTAGAAGGCAATTTAGAATATTCCGTTAGGCCGGCACATTCCGGAAATACTACGTCTAGTTTGGTAACGGCTAACTGCGTGGCGCTGTTTATTTTTATCGATTTTTTGGCTAATTCCAAGTTAAAAGGTGATGCCCTTCTTTGTCGGCCAGTTACACTTCCGTATTCTACCCAACCTAATTTGGCGGCTTCATCAGGGCTAATTTCATTTTCCAGTGGCCCACCACCTACGCGGGTAACATATGCCTTAAAGACTAAAATAACATCGTCGACCTTCTTGGGTCCTATCCCAACGTCTGAACATATACCCGAAGCAGTAACATCTTTAGAAGTCACAAATGGATAATCGCCGTGGTACAAAGACAAAAATGTTCCTTGTGTTCCTTCTATGAGTACTGATTGACTTTTGTCGATAGAATCATTGACAATATCGGAAACATTGCCAAGATATTTCTTTAAATCATCCACATTTTTTGCAAGATTCAAGATCCTCAATGCACGATCCGAATTTGCCGGGCCAGTGCCAGTTCCAGTGGTTCCAACAATATTCTTAAGATGTGAATTCTCTTTATCCCTTGTAATATGTGACTCATCAATGACCCCGCAATGATTATCTATTATTGTTCTATTTTCAACATTATACTTGCGAGCCTCATCTATCAAGACTTCAGGTGTTATGAGG
>JALYLJ010000151.1 GCA_030774295.1 Thermoproteota archaeon | reverse complement strand
ACAAGCGCATTTGCTTCAATCATGTCAATCATATTCTTAATATCCCGTAACTTCAGTCCCTTTGAAAGTTGTGCACCACCAATATTGGCAACAAGAAATGCATTCGGTGCATTTGATCTTGCTATTGAATAAGTCTCAGAAAGTTCACTGCTCAATAAGCCTGCTCTCTGACTTCCCAGTCCCATACCAAGTCCAAATTTTTCTGCGACAAGTGAGAGTCTTGAATTTATTTTAGTTGCTTCTGGGGTTCCTCCGGTCATTGAATCAATAATAATAGGAGCATCAAAATTATGTTTTAGAAATTTTTGATTTGACTCAACGCCATCGTAATCAATTTCTGGCAGAGCATTATGAATTAATTTGATAAATTCTAAATATGTTGAAGATTCTTTTGCTTGAACGTTCCTAGTCAAAGGAATTACTATTCCTTCCTTTTTTCGTTGTTTTATTACTTCAATATTCGAAGGAGAGTCAGATTCATCAGGCATTTCGGGTACTGGACCTTTTTCCCTTTATTACTGTACCCTCTGTTTTCTTGTTTCCTAATACTTTCAAGATTCTCTCTGGTTTCAAGCCGTTGACAAAATGTACATCAATTCCTGATAGTGAAATCTTTAATGCCTCGCGAAACTTTCTTTTCATGCCTCCTGTAACATCAAATTTAACATCTGAAAAATTGACCGATGATTTTTCCTCGATTAATGGAATAACCTCATCAGCATAAGGATCTTTGTAGATTCCATTCACATTTACAGCAAAGATTACTTTGCGGGGCTTTATGACAGAGGCAATAATGCTCATCAATTCGTCACCAGACAGTATTGAGTATTTGTGAGGTGTTCTATATACAATGTCTCCGTATGTTACGGGCGTTATCTTGTCTCTGGTCATAGAGGTCAACTCAAAAATCTTCTTTCCGAGTGGTTTTTTGTCTAAAATAATTGAGAACGGTGGAAAAGCATACGGTTTCATTTTTAATTTCAACATTGATTTGACTATTATATGATTTAATGAAATCATTGATTCATGAACAATCGCTATGCCTTCGGAAGAGTATTTCTCTGGTTTGGAATGCATATCATACTTTGTGGACCAGTAATGACCAAAAGATCCACCGCCGTGTATTAAGATGATGGGCACTTTTACCGATGCTAGTGCTTTAAGGATTCTATCTATGGCAATGTTATTGACATTCATCGGTTTTTCCTTGTGTGTAATTACAGAGCCTCCGAGTTTTATCAGAACTACTTCCTGCCGCATTAAGGTTAGGTTTTCTTAAGAAAATTTAAATTTTAATATTGAAACCAAAATCAACCTACTACTACGCCTTTATAATCAAATTCAACAAGCATCCATTTGCCAGGACTTTTGGATATTTTGGCTAGTATCTCTGTGCTTTTATCATTGGGTAATAGCGCAATTATTGCTCCTCCTCTTCCAGCGCCCGTCAATTTTGCCCCCAACGCCCCACTATTGAGACAAACATCAATCATTTTTTCAATTTTAGGATGCGATACACCCAACGTGGACAATAATTTCTGATTTTCTGTAAACATTCGTCCAAGTTCCAATTCGTTGCCTTCGAGCATGGAATTCACTGCTCTCTTATAGATCACATTGGCTTTTAGAGAAAGATCCTTAAATTGGCTTGAATTTTTTTCTCTGAATTCCTTAACCTGTGACACAACTTCCCCCGTTGAGTGTTTTACTCCGGTAGTCCCTATTAATAAAGTAAATTTCTTTTTGGGCCTAATATTGCTAAATCCCTTGTCGGGCTCATAATTTATGATTCCTCCAAAAGTACAAACGTAGCAATCTACTCCAGATGAATTCTTGTGTATGTTTTGTTCCATGAGCTTTGAAGTTTCATAAACCTTTTTTCTGTTGTTGTCTGAAAATAAGGAATAGAGTGCTGCAACCGTCGCTACACATGAAGCTGCTGATGATCCTAGACCTTGTCCATAGGGAATTTGAGAATCAATATCCAGATCAATGCCAATATTGGATTTATTCTTCTCAGATAATACATGTGATACACACTTTAAGATTGGATATAGAAATGACATGTCTTTGTCACGAATCGAAACGGGATCCGCGTTACCTTTCGTTAGTATACAAATCGAATTTTCCCCCGATTTAATATTAATATGCAACTTGTTGTTAGTTTGCGCATCTACGTGAATTCGTTTGTTTATTGCTGCGACTATAGCAGGATTATTGTATACAACAAAATGTTCTCCAAAGAGTATTACCTTTGCTGGGGCTGACGATACAGCCTTGTTTATGCTGTTGCTCATACAAATAGTATTGATGAATACCCTACTACGGATTTATTATCTCCTGCTACGTCACCACTTGTGGCATACTTTAACAACTTACCTTTAGTTGCACCCATTTTTTTTGATATCTCCATAACTGTGGCAATGGCACCATATCCACATGCAGTTACATTAAATGAAATCAAATTTGAATAAAATTTTTCAATATCAAGCGATAAGATTGCAGAAATTAAGAGTTTATCTTTTTCATGTGCCTGTGTATTCGGTTCGTAGTGCGTTAAATCGGACGAAGCTATGGGTATCATATTTTGTTTCTTTATGGAATCATAAATTCCCAATCCTAGTTTTCTACACATGCTCTTGCCCTGATTAATTAAGATGATTGGAACTATTTTGATTTCTTTTCGTATGTATTGGAGGAATGGGAGTTGAACTTCAATGCAATGATCTCTGGAATGGGCGAATTCATCAAAATTAGCCACTCCACAATTTTGGTATATTTCTTGAGCTAATTCAGAGTCTATTTCTATCTCACCAAGGGGAGTTTTCCAGGAACCTCTATTCATTACTGCTACATCACTTCCTAAACCATAATGGTTCGGACCAATTATTATTACAGATTCGAATTTCGTTGATGAAATCTCGTAGAATCCATTCGCAGCCACTGCACCGGAATACATGTATCCGGCATGAGGGCAGACCATTCCATATATCTTTTCAGCATTACTAGACGGAGGTAACTTTCCTGGACCAAATTTTGAATCCTTAAATAGCGATTCAATATTGAGGTTAAGTTCGTTTGAGTTTTTTGGGTAGAATATACCAGAGACAGCAGCTTCTCTTACATGCGTACTCAAGATATCTCTTCGACCAATTTGGTCTCAAAGTCATCAATTGAAATCTTCATGTCAGCGTCGGACTTGATTTTTCCCTGCTTCTTCAATACCTCTCTTGTAAGAAGCCAATATACTGTTGCAAGAGCCTTTCTTCCTCTGTTATTTGCTGGTATGACTAAATCTACGTTAGAAGTAACATTATCGCTATTTGCTATAGCAACAACTGGAACTCCGGCCCTAGTCGCCTCAAGTACGGCTTGCTGATCCGCTTGCGGATCTGTAACAATGACTACTTGCGGCTCCATATAGCTTGAAAGTGATGGATTGGTAAAAGTTCCAGGCATGAAACGTCCTATAATCCCAGAAGCTCCTGTCGCCTCACAAAACTTTTGCACCGGTGTTTTTCCATATTCTCTGGCCGACGTGACTATAATTTTTGAAATATCCGCTCTTCCAATAAACTTTGCAGCTACGTCAATCCTGGTAAGAGTCTTGCTAATATCTAAAATATAAAGGCCTTCTGGATTTGCTCTAACAATAAAGGGTGACATAAATTTAGTCTTTACGGGAGTTCCTACACGTATTCCTGTTGAAAGTATCATTTTTTCTAGGTTGTCATTTTCAATTTCCTGATTTCCTTCCCCCGATTCCACGTACGGTTGGCTAGAGGTGTCTTCGGTTGATTGATTCTCAGATTCCAATACAGAATCGTCTGCATTTTCTTCTTGATTTGCACTTGCCATTTTAGTTGAATGACAAATCCATCATGCCTTTTATTAAATCATACTCTGAAAGTCTTAGAAGTTCATTCAATTTGGATACTCGTTCGCCACCAACAACTCCTGTTTTTATCATTTTCGAGGATGTTGCGAGTGCAATGTGGGCTATATGTGCATCAACTGATTCACCAGATCTATGTGAAGTGATTATTTTGATATTATTTTTGGTGCAACTTTCTGCGAAGTCCAAAGCGTCATTTAAAGTTCCAGCTTGATTAACTTTTAAAATAGCACCGCTACACGCACCGTATTTGCTAGCTTCAATCACTCTTTGGGCATTCGTAACAAGCATATCGTCGCCTGTAACAAGACAATTCTTATTTTTTTCAGTTATCCGTGCCATGCTTTCAAAATCATCTTCGTGAACTGGATCTTCTGCATAAATTAAATGGTAATTCTTGATCAAATCATCAACAAAATCAATCTGCTCTTCAGTATTCCTAACTAGCCCTTGTCTTGCATACTCATAATGGTTCTTTTTAGAATCCCACAATGAGGAACTTGCAAAATCAATACCCAAACCGACCTCTTTTCCAAGCTCCAAGCCAGAGTTTTCAATCGACTCGGCGACGACAGATACTGCTTGGTCATTGTTCAAGTTGGGAGCCCAAGCACCTTCGTCACCCCTGCCATAGGTAAATCTATTGTCAATTTTTTCCAACAAAACTCTAACTTCCTTGTGTATGTTGAAATTCATCTCTAATGCTTCCATGATGTTCCTTGCTCCAATTGGACAAACAAGTACTTCCTGAATATCGGGTGTGCCAGGGCCCGCGTGGGATCCTCCTCCAACTACATTCCCAAGAGGGTAGGGAAACCGAAAAGGCCCTTTCCTGTTGAGCATTTCGAAAAGGGGCATATTCAGCGATAATGACGCAGATGCGGCAGCTGCTATACTCAATCCGTATGCCACAGAGCCACCTATTTTACTGAAATTACCAGAACTATCTATAGATCTTAGGATCTCTGTGATAGTTCTTGGATCAGATGATTCAAGTCCGATAAATTTGGAGATGTTTGAATTAAAAGTGCGAAGCGTCAATTCGGGATCATTATCTAAAAAGCTCGGCACTTCATGACTTCCTACGCTAGCACCTGAAGGAGCGCACGCTCTACCCAGAAATTTGTTATCTGATATTACATCTATCTCTATTGACTTTGATCCTCTGCTGTTAAAAACAATTCTTCCCTTCAACGATGAAATTAAAGGCATGCTTCATCGAGCTTAATCTATTTCTGATTCAATTTCTGACTTGCGCCTTCGTAATGCTTCGTAATATGGTATTACCTGATATATCGTTTCAACAGATGAGACAAACATTCTCCTGCAACAGTACCGCTTAATATTTAATGAGTCCATAACCTCCGCGGGATCTTCTCCAGCTTTAATTCGACTAGAATACTCGCCGTATTTGTTTGCAATTACATTTCCACAGGTAAAGCATCTTATCGGTATAAGCATTGATTTTTTATATTAGTATGGCTTATAAAAACCATTTATTTTTCGTCTAGAGTTTATATAGCAAATATTCAAATTAGCGATTTTGGAACCGCTAAATCTATGCGGGAGTCGCCCAGCTTGGTCAACGGCGTAAGATTGAGGTTCTTATCCCTTAGGGGTTCGTGGGTTCAAATCCCATCTCCCGCATATAATGAAGTAAAGATAAAATATTAAATCAGGAAAATTTTTTTAATATTTTGTAGTATGGTGAAGTCTTGTGTTTTTCAATACACTTTTCACAAAGCGATTTGTGTCCATATCTGATATGACATTTACAATTGCATAGTTCGGTACTGCTCAAAACTCAAGTGTTTTCCAGATTTATCTTATTTAAATAATTTCAGGTTTTACTAATCTTATTGCAAAAATTTTTTATCAATTACTGTACAGGTGATCGTATTGAATACTGATTCACTCTTAGGAAGAAAGCAAGATCTCTATTCTTTGCTTAAATCGCAACATGAAGCAGAAATGAAAGAAATGAATCACTACATGTCGGTATTGAGTAGAACGAACAACAGTATAATACGGAACTATATACACAAATTACTAGATGATGGATTGCGACACATTGAATATATTTCTACAATGATGTCGGCAATTGAAGGAGCCAGCAGTAGCTTGAATCTGACAAAACAAGGAATTATCAAGTCAATAGAGGAAGAAAAAGAATCGAAGGATTTGTTACTAAAATGCGTTTCGCTAGCTGATGATCTAGAAACTAAATCTCTGCTCAAAAGCATTATTGTTGATGAGGAACATCATGTTAAGATTTTGGAACATATTGAAGAGCTAGTGTCTGCTTCTAGTCAACAGCAGGGTTAGAATCAAATTACAAGAATCATTTGAATCTAAATTATTCATGTCAAAAATAATCCATGCAGTAGTACATAGATATATTGAAAATTCAAACTGCTTTGATATTGTTACAAGAGACGGAATTACAACGGATACGTTTGAGATTAATAGATCCGATGGATTATTTGTAAAAGCTTCAATCAATGTACGACAAATTCAGTCACAAATTCCTGCCATACTACAATCAGTGAGTATTGCAAAAAATCTTGACTACTATCAAAACAAGATATGCCATGAAATATCCTCAATTTCTGATACCGAAAAGATCAAAGTGACATTACAAAAATTACGTGTGATAATAATTGCATTATTTCTAAGACTGAATAAACTTTTAATAGAAATTAAGACACAGGTCTCTTCTGCGCATACCTACAATATTGAAGAGTGGAACAAGAATTCCGAGGAAACCTTGATTATAACATCTTCCATCTTGGTCCTTTATCAACAAGGAAAAGCTGAGACTCAAAACCTTGATACTTTAAAGAGGATTTTAGAATACCTTGGTACATCCACGTCCGCGATAGATGACCAGATTTCGTATCTATACTAGGAATTTACTTTTTTATACCAAATGCTTCAAGTACTTCTAAACTATGTCCCATTGGTTTTACCTTGTTAAAAATTCTAATAATGGTACCATTTTCATTTATCAAAAAGGTTGTTCTATTAACTCCCATGTACTCCTTACCCATAAATTTCTTGAGCCCGTAAGTACCGTACTTTTTTGAAATACTGTTATCCACATCGGGTGCCAGATAATATGGAATATTCATCTTGTCTTTGAACTTTTCATGTGATTCTTCGCCATCTGGACTAACTCCAATTATCTCGATATCGGAGCGTCTGAATTTATCGTAATCTCGCGTGAATTCAGAAGCCTCAGTTGTACATCCTGTAGTAAAATCCCTTGGATAAAAATACAGAACTACTTTTCTTTCTTTAAAGTCAGATAATTTCATCGTTTGATTCCCACTCCTAAATGAAAATTCTGGTGCTAAATTTCCTTCCTTCAATTCACCTGAGCTAATTGGTTTATCAGTTGTCAAATTACCTGTATCTGCTTTTTCAAGATGGTGGAATAAAAGGTTTAATCGGTGAATTATTTTCTGAGCGGTTTAAAATTAGTATAATTTTTATTTGAACTTTAGTAAACGTGTAACTAAACCGTAGGAGAAATTTATGGCTAAATACGACATTGTCATTGTGGGAGGAGGACCGGCAGGCTTATCTGCTGCATATACTGCGGCAAGAAATAATGCTAGTACTATCGTTCTAGAAAAGGATGATTCCATAGCGCAGAACATTCGAACCAGCGGGGTATCATGGATTGACGATATGAAAAGACTTAATATTCCAGAAAAATACTACAATCCAATAAAGAATTTTAGAATTATCTCTCCTTCAAAAGATATCATTCTTAAAGGAAGGACACCAAAATCATGCGTCTTAGATGTTAGAGCTACTTACCAATATTTAGCAACACTTGCCGCAAGCGAAGGAGCTGAAATATCGGTTAGAAGTGAGGTACAATCAGTAGTATCTCAATCTAATAAGATAACTGGAATTATGGCCAATACTCCCAAGGGAAAAACGGAATTTGAATCAAAGCTCGTGATTGATGCAAGTGGATTTAGTAGCATCGTCGCAAGAAAAGGAGGATACGCTAAGAATTGGACAAGATATGGAATAGGAGTTGAATACGAATGTTACTGCGATGAGATAGATCCTGAAACATGGATCCTCATGGTAGGAGACAAATTTTCAGATGCAGGCTATGCATGGGTTTTTCCCATCTCCAAACAACGTGTGAGAATCGGAACCGGTATAGGTCGCCCAGAATCAATTTCAGACCCTATCAAAAAATTGAATTCGATTATGGAAAGCAGAATCACACCACTAGATGAACTTGGAAGTATTCAACCGATTGAATTTCACTATGGATTCATTCCAAATGAAGGTTCACGTCAATCCACCATATTTGATGGCCTATTACTTGTGGGCGATTCAGCTGGTCAAGCAAACCCCCTTGTGCTTGAGGGAATAAGATTTGCAATAGAATTTGGCCGAATCGCAGGCGACATTGGAGCTAAATCACTATCAAAAGGATGTACAAGGGAATCGCTAGAGCAGTACGAGAAATTTTGGAAAGAACGCGTGAGCTCTAAAATAAAATCATCACTTAAGGTTCAGTCAAGATGGTTAAAGATGAATAATGAAACTTGGGACAGAGAAGTTGAAATTATTCAGAAAATGAGCGTTGAAGATTTTGTTGATTTCATTAAAGCTCAATTTACAACCAGTAGATTAATGAAATTGGCCCTTACCCATCCCCATGCTGCTGCAAAGCAACTGTTTGGCATAATTTTGGACAGATAGTAGTTAAGCAAGATTTTTATATGATTTAGAAAACAGCAAGTTTATCCTTGGCTGGAGAAACCGTTACCCAGTTTGCGCCTATTATGTACATGCTTGGCTTTGGACTACTAGCCTCTGTTCCAGTCTTGTTTTTATCAAAGTTGGTCTCGCCGAGGCGTCGGTATAATCCTGTAAAGTTTTTGCCCATGGAATGCGGTCAGATGCCTTCAGGTGAAGGGAGAGCTCATTTTATGATGCAATATTACTCGTACATCTTGATGTTTGTGGTCTTTGATGTCCTCTCTATTTTCTTGTATGCATGGGGTGCATCGCTTTTTTATATTTCACGTTCAGCAACGCTTCCAATAATTGGTTTTCTAGCAGTGATGTTTTCGGCCATGGGCTATGCGCTTTATCTTTCCGGGAGGAAGGGCATTTGGTAGTTTTTAAATCAATCCGTCTAAGCATTAAATATGATGGATTTGAATTATTGGAGACTGAGATAGACCAATGATAAAAGACCTGGTAAATCCAACTAATTTTAATCTCTTGGTTGGAAAACTCGGAGACGTTCTTACAAGAGCGTTGGATCTTCCTTTAGGATATGCCATAAATTGGGGAAGAATCTGGTCACTTTGGCCAGTACATTTGGA
>JALYLJ010000150.1 GCA_030774295.1 Thermoproteota archaeon | reverse complement strand
TTGCATATGGTGGGTCTGGAATATTTCTTGAGGACCAAGTTTGGCCAAAAAGGTGTGGCCATATGCGAGGTAAAGAAGTAATTGCCGCCGATGAATATATCCAAAAGCTTCGAGCTGCACTTTCGGCCTCCGCAAATAGGGAATTCACTATAGTTGCAAGAACCGATGCTCGGGCACCACTAGGTCTCGATGAGGCAATAGAAAGAGGTAAAATGTATTACAAAGAGGGAGCAGATGTTGTGTTTGTGGAAGCACCCCAATCTGAAGACGAGCTCAGAGAGATTCCTAAAAAAATTGACGCCCCGTTGCTGGCCAATATGATAGAAAATGGTGTTACTCCTACATTTTCTGCAGATGAGCTAAAATCTATGGGTTATAGCATGGTCGTATTTCCTCTTTCTGGTTTGTATGCATCTGCATTTGCAATGAAGACAATATTTTCAGACCTCAAGAAAAATGGGACAACAAAAAATTCGAGAAATATCATGCTTGATTTTAATGAATTCAATGAGCTTGTTGAATTATCAAAATTTATGCAAATGGATCAAAAATATCAAAGTTGAACCCAGATCTCGTAAGAATTCACGTCAATATTCATTTGTTTCCTTAGTAAAGTTAACGGGAAATAATTATTACTAGTATAATTAATCAATCCGTTTCAAATGATAAAGCGAGAAATCTGTATTATTGTAAGATAATGCACGTAAATAATTTTCCGGTATTTCTGTTGCCTGCCTTGAATATAATTCTAACAAGTACAATTCGCTATATTTGTTTGAGTCTAAAAGTCTGGTGTTGTTATCAGCGAACAGAAAAGTTCTTCCTTTTAATTCTAGCTCCATCCAACCTCTCAAATGCTTGCTACCCATTATTACTGAACCCTCCTGAGTATGATTGTTTATCCATTCAATTGCCGACAATAGCGATCTTGATTCAGGTAAAGATATTGAATTGTATTGCATTGTCAATGGACCGTACTGGCTTATATAAGGATGGAAGACCCCGTAGATGTTAAGATAAGAATTATTTGGACTCATTAAAAAAGCTGATCCGAGAAATATAAACGGAATTAGAATCACAAGATAGTTGTTTAATTTTTTATTAGAAATTGCAAAATATCCTTTTTCGATTAATAATACAAACCCATATCCAGAGAATAATGAGAGAAAAATGCTGAAAATGGTAATCCATCTATCAGGCAAAAATGCAGATGTATTTGGAAATATGACCCATGAAAATGAGGTCACTAATGATATGAAAAAAGGGATCTTGAAAACATTCATTGTTGATTTCGACTTTAATAGACCCACTACTCCTGCAGGTAACAAAATAGCATTGATTACCAAAAACAGTACAATAAGATTTATGGGATTATAGATTTCATTTATTTTATCTGTATTACTTGCTAGTTGTAAATTAGTTGAAATAGGATCAAAATTTGTAATGAGAAAGAAACCAAATACTATTGTAATGAAAATCGCAATAAATCCTAATATTCTATCTCTTCTCATAATCGAAGAAATTATGAGACTGATAGAGAATAGAAAACCTATCATTCTATCTGCAAGTACTGCAAGTATACCCAATGGCATAATGACTGCTAGCATCTTTCTAGTGGTTGGAGAATGTCCAATGTAGTAAAAACACAAGAACGCAAGAGTAATGGCAAATAAGTCTTTGTGAAGATCCCAAGACGTTCTCAATACTGAATATTGGAATATTAGAAACATTGACAAGAAGACACTTTGTAGATTATCAAGATGTAAGAGTTTATTCGCTATTGCAAATATAACTAGCGAAAATAGTCCATATAAGAGTACTACTGCAGTAGTTATAACAATTCTTGGGTCAACTTTCATTGTTGATGATATTGTGTGAAGTAATGATATGTACAAGGGGAATTGATTTGATATTGTTGCGGAATAATTATCAAAATTTTTCAATACAGGTAAATAATAGTTAATTACGTCGTATCCAATCGGATAGGGATATGCTAATATTTCAGGAATAAGTCTAAGGATCAGTGCTACTGAGAAAACAATTAGATAGGAATATTTGTTAATGCATGTCAACTTGTTATTCAGTTACTCCGGTTTGTGATCCTTTATCTTTTCCATTTGTTGTTTGTCCAACTGTTGGCTGTCCATTTGTTGTCTTGGCTTATTCATTTATTTTCTCCACTAGGATAAGTTTATTCATAGAGATTCTACAAGAAGCTACGCCTCTTACTGCTATTATTAAGCTTGATCCTAACTCAGTTAACGTTTGACAAAGTTCGAAACTAGAGATCAAAGATAAAGTAGTCTCTCCACACCTCCGTAGCATCAGCTAAATTGGTCACCGAATCGCTAATTTAAGATTTCTTAATTATTTATCTGAATTTTTAGAATTTCTAAAGATTGCATTTTAACTGAATAAAATTGCTAAAGCTTGAAGAATCAGTCAATTGAGATCTTAAGAACTGTAACCCAAGTAATTTATTGTAGGGAAATATCATACTTTTTGTTGATTGATATTCGAAATATGCTGACTTTGCGATATGATCCTACTATAGAAATTAAGACATTAGTCCCCAAAGTTGTTCCTGACCAAGTTAGAATTAAGAGAAAAAAAACCTATCCATCTTCAAAAGAAATAGAAAAGGAACTAAGACAAATCATTAACAACAATATTTCCAAATTTGAGCCAAAAACAATTTCACTGGCATTAAGTTCAGGTGTCGATTCTAATCTAATGCTATCTTTAATAAGGGATGAATATCCTAAACTAGATATCAAATGTATTACTGTTAGTTTTGATGAAACCAGCGAAGCAACTCATGCCAAGAAAATTGCCGAGTCAAAAGATACGGATTTCTATAACGTTACTGTAGACAATCCTCTTAAAGATTTACCATCTTTGATTAGCATAATTAAAGAACCAAGATGGAATTTATATCAATACTACTTTATAGAAAAGTCTAAGAAATACTCTAATATTTTATTTACAGGTGATGGAGGAGATGAACTCTTTGGTGGTTATACTTTTAGATATAATAAATTTCTAAAATTATTTAATGAAAGAGATGACTGGAAACAACGTGTGATTCATTACCTACAATGTCATGAGAGGGATTGGGTTCCAGATCAAGAAAGAATTTTTGGAGAAAATATTAGATTTGATTGGTCCTCAATCTATTCATTATTAAAGGTCTATTTCGATAATGATTTGGACCCTTTAGACCAAGTTTTCTTAGCAGATTATTCGGGTAAACTAATTTATGATTTCGTTCCTACCAATGACAAGTTTTTTAATTATTTTGGAATTACAGGCATTTCTCCTATCTTGGATAATAAAATTATAGACATGTCATTTAGGATTCCTCCCTCAATCAAATTTAGCAGGGAAAGTAACATGGGAAAAATACCCTTAAGAGAGATCCTGTCCGGTCTTGATAGTAAAAACGTATCTGATACAAAAATAGGGTTTGGAATGGATTTGAAAAAACTTTGGACAACTTGCGCAAAAGAAATTGTAATATCAACTTTGTCCAACTCTAGTATTTTTCGTGACAAAATTATAAGCCGTGATTTTTACGATAGCTCAATTAAAAGGATAGAGGAGACATATGATCTCAGGTACATAAGTAAAATGTTACAACTATTAAGTCTTGAAATATGGTATAAAATGTTCATAACATTTGAAATAAGTTCAAAATACTCCTTGTGAATCTTACTGCTTATGAATTTGTTTGTTTTTTGAATTCTTAACTTCAAATCATATCATCAGTCCTACATGGTTTATACTTCTATAAACGAAAAATCAAATCAATTTGTACGCATCCATAATCTTTTGTTCATGTTTCTCCCAGAATAGATTCTTTCTAGCGTAGTTGAATATTTTCAATCTTTTCGCGTATAGTTCATCAGTGTTTGATCTAAAATACTCTAATTTTGATGTCAAGTCTTCGTAATCTTCAAAAGTTAAACAGGTATCTTCCAAAGTGCTAACAACAGATCTAAGGTCGGAAGTCAACAAGACAAACAATCCTGCATGCGCATACTCGTATGCCTTGTTTGGATTCAAAAAGGGATGAGACCAGTGTTTCTTCCAAGGTATCAATCCTATGGTGTTTTGGATCATTTCAGAAAACATTTTGTCCCTTGGAAGGAACCCAGTTGCCTTGTATTTTTCCGATGATTCCGCATGCTCCCATCCTATAATTGTCAAATTTCCAATGTCATTGTCTGCAAATAGATTGGTTAATCCAGAGATATCCCTGTTAGTGACCTGTTTATGTTTGCTGTCACCTCCCGCATAAACAGAAGATAAATGCCCATGGTCTTGTGGTTCTTTAAACGAAATTTCTGTTTCCAGAGGAAAATTAGGTACCACAATTATCTCTTTGGTTTTCCCATCAGCCACTTCTCTCAACTCATTTGCAATCTGTTCTGAAACAGTTATCGTTGGTACAGAAAGAACCAATTCCTTCTCCCAGTTTGTCCAATTAGAAATGCTTTGCTGCGAGATGAATGACACTTTCATATTTTGCTTGATTCTGTCAAATCCAGACTTTAAATTCTGGGTATTTTGGAGCTTGATATTCTCCGAATTTACTCGTGAGAGCATCCCAAAGTACTCATGGTCATCAAACACTGCAGGAAGTCCTAGATCATGCGATATTTTGGCAGAACCAATGTTGTGTGAATGTATAATATCGGGCCCCAATTGTTTCACCAATTTTACAATCTGCCTTTTGACACGATGATAATAATAGGGAATGCCTACCATCGCACCGGCTGTCCAATTGATCCGATGAATTTCCGAAAATATAGTAGATTTAGCATTGTAGTCCAGGCGTCCACCAAAAAATACTTCATGTCCGGCTTTTTTTGCCGTTAGAGCAGATTTTTCAACCCTCCAGTCCGGAAGTCCATCATCAGATAGGTGAAGAATCCTCATTCTATCACCCTATTGCTAAAACAGTACAAGACTGTGTTCGAAAAAATCTACAGTATGATAACAAATATAACATTTGATTTATTATTCCAATTATTAGAATTTACCGAAATATCAATAATGGATAATCGAATTAAATTATTCTCGAGTGTTTCCCAGGTTAGAATATTACATTTTTAAAAGAGACAAGTATTACTGCGATTAAATGCAAAGATTCAACTTTGATGTTAAGGAGACAAAAAAGTTATGAAAATTCTCATAACTGGTGCCGCGGGTTTCCTGGGCAGTCACCTGTCTGAAAAGTATGTTCTTGATAAACATCTGGTATACGGAGTGGATAATTTGATGAATGGAAACCTCAACAATGTACGTACTCTTCTGCACAAAAAGAATTTTAAATTTATTCGTGGGGACATCGCCCTAAACGAGGTATATTCTAAACTACCAAATGATTTTGATGCCATTTTTCATTTAGCAGCTCAAATCCATGTTGATAGGTCAATCGTCAATCCCGAGGAGACTTTTAAAATTAATCTCGGTGGAACTCTGAAAATTTTGGAATTTGCCAGAATGAATGATATTGACAAGATATTATTTTCTTCAACAAGCGAAGTCTATGGATCTGCTGAATATGCTCCAATGGACGAGTCACACCCCCTATCTGCAAAACATCCGTATGGAGTAAGTAAAATTGCTGCTGACAGATTATGTTATACCTATAATGAAACTTATGATCTAGGAGTAGACATTATTCGATGTTTCAATTTTTTTGGGCCCAGACAAAAAGATACAGGCTACGGAGGCGTGATTGCAATTTTCATAAATAGAGTATTACAAAACAAGCCCCCTATTATTTACGGTGACGGAAAACAATCCAGGGACTATATGTTTGTGAAGGATGCCGTGTATGCTTATGATACTGTACTTAGGTCCAAAGGTAATCCAGGTAAAAATGGGATAAACTTTGGTAGCGGTAAAGAAATATCCATAAAAGAAATTGCAGACATGGTTATCAAACATGGTGCAAGAGACAATAACTTGCGACCGATTCACGTCGAACCCAGACCGGTTGAAGTACAAAGGCTAATTGCAGACATTACAAAAGCAAAGAAACTATTACAATTCAAACCAAAGATACAATTTGAGAAAGGCCTTGCATTACTAATCGATTGGTATAGAAATTACAAATCAGAGTTATGGCTGTATTAGCAAATTTTCCAAATGACAATTAAAAAAGTACTTGTCACTGGAAGCAAAGGATTTGTTGGAAGACATTTATCGAAGCGTCTAAAGGAAGTTGGATTCCAAGTTGTTACTACTGCCAACAATCGAAAACTTATCGATGTAACCAATGTCGATCAAATCCCAACAATTGAAAATGTGAATGCAATAGTTCACCTTGCTGCAAAGACCTCTGTTTCAGATTCGTTTAGAGAACCGTATGAAACTTACTTTACTAATGTTATGGGAACCCTCAACGTGCTTGAATTTGCAAGAATTAGGAATATCAAAAAATTTATTTATGCCAGTACCTATGTATACGGTGAACCTCAATATCTTCCGATTGATGAAAAGCATGTTGTAAACCCCCATTCTCCCTACAACACCAGTAAATTAATTGCAGAAAAAACTGCCAAAATTATTCGGAACAGTTTAATATTAATATAGTAACTTTGCGTCCATTCTATGTATATGGTCCTGATTCTAGAGATCGTTCCCTAATTCCTTCCATCATCAGTCAAATCAAAAGAGATGGTAAAGTTAAAATTATCTGGAAAAGAAATTAAAAGGGACTTTCTTTCTGTTACTGATTTTGTGGATCTAATAGAGAAAATTGTACAAGACTTCCCCAAGGGATATAATTTTTATAATGTAGGTTATGGAAGGAGCTATAATCTGAACCAAGTTGCAGACGGTCTTGCAAGATTACTTGGCAAGAAAATAAAAATTCAATTCCCCAAATCTACCATTACTATATTTCAGATATGAGGGCCAATATCACAAAGGTTTCAAAGGCATTTAATTGGAGGCCCACTATTGACATCAGAAAAGGATTACGGTTAATTGTTGAGGATTTATCTAATTGAGTTTTGTAAAATTAGGAATTAATCATGAGAATATTTGTTACCTCAAGTGCCAAGTAATAGATTATTAGACGATAGTTTAATTCAATAAACATGCGCATATTGCACATACTTGATGCAGCTGGTGTCGCGTGCATTTACTCAAAATATCAACGAAAGCAAGGACATGATGCCAAGGTTATCTGGAACAGGGATGTTTTAGACAAGTATGGAATTTATGATTTCTATAGAGATTATTTAATTAACGTAACATATGAGAAATTTACTGAAACATGTCTCCGAGAAGCGGAAACTGCTGATGTAATTCACGTGCATGGCTACATAGATATACTGTTTGAGCTGCGAAAGAAATTCCACAGACAAAAGAAGATAATTTTGCATTATCATGGAACCGACATTCGCGGATTAAAAAAACAAGAGCTTCCTCATCGATCACTGCTATCAGATACAATGATTAAACTCAAGATGTTTTATAGGAAAAAGATTGGACATACAAAAGCTCAGAAATTAGCTGATGCGGTATGTGTCTCTACACCTGATTTGTTACCATTGGTTAGAAGCGATGGCATCCATATTCCAATTCCTATAGACATAGAACATTTTAGTCCAAATGATGATTCAAAGAGAGAATTGAAAGATGCATTTACTATAAATTCCGAGGTAACAAACATACAACGGGCCCTGGACCTTTGTAAGAAGAACCAGATTAATCTCAATATAGAGGTAATTGACAGGACCAAGAATCCAATAATGTATGCTGGCATTCCTGATTTTATAAGAGGATATAGGACATACGTTGATATCAGATATGTCAACGATATTATTTTAGAGAATTTAAGTAGCACAGCACTGCAATCCTTAGCTTGCGGGCTAAGTGTATTGGATTATGAATTACAATTTCGTCGCGGTCTGCCCAGCGAACATGATGCAGTAAACGTAGCTTCTCAACTATCCAAAATTTACAGTGATTTGGGCATCCTGAAGCTCTAAATTTGATGAACCAATGCGCACTTCAATTCTATATAGAAAATAATTCCCATTTAACTTGCTAGTCTTGTACTTTAGAGTAATTGCACTGTCATTGTTGATTATTGTTCCTCTTCGGAGATAACAACCAGCATTGTTGCCATGCCAAAAGGTTTTTAAATTTCATCAGATGGTTGGGTAGAAAGGTCCTAAATTCTAATATTTTAAAATTCGCTTCTTTACAAAATATCTCAAAATCCTTTACAGACCAGAAGTGTAAATGTGTAAAAGATTGCCGTGGAACATACCCTCTTAACATCTGAATGCGCCATTTAATATACGCACTATTAGGGATAGTTACAATTACTCCTTTTGTTGCATGATTGATTGCGTCATTCAAAATCCTTTGCGGATACGCCGTATGTTCAATTACCTCCAACAACAGTATGTAATCATAAAAGGTATCATCAGAAAAGCCCAGACCATTTGTAATATCTCGTATCTCTGTTGCTATTCCAAGCTGCCCTGCTTTTTCACATGCTGTTGCTGAAATATCCAGTCCAGTCACTTTAACATCTTTATTCTTTATCAAATATTCCGAAACTGTTCCGTCTCCTACTCCAACGTCCAGTACTGTTGCCCCGGGTTCAATCCAGTCTTCCACTAGCCTAGCCCTTGATAAATTACCCGTGTTAACAGCGGAGTGATATTTTTCGTAATCTTCAAAGACTTCCGGAAATTCCATATTACTTTGAATTAGTGCCTTCCATGATTCACGTAATATACCCAACCCAAGTGATACTCCAAAGCGAGGAGCGTAGCGTGACCCCATCATATTGGTTGTGTGTAAGGGGATATTTGATTTAATGGATAATGTATCATGCGTAGAATTGATTCAATAAATAAAATTAGTTCTAATAATGTAGTCCAAAGCGCAAAGAGTATGCAAGTATTAGACGAACAAAGCAAAGCATACTTTAATTTCATAAACTCGCTAGACTCTGGCAGAACAAGACAATCATATGAATTCTGTATACAAAAATTCTTGAATCATTATCGCATAGATTTTGAAACTTTGCTTAAATTACCACAACAGGATATTTCGAATTTATTAATTAAATATCTAGTTGAAATGAAGATTTCTAAATCATACAAGATCCAAATATTTTCCGCCATAAGGCACGCATGTGAAATGAATGACGTTATCTTGAATTGGAAAAAATTAAAGAAATTTATAAAATCAGAAAAAACGGGTAATCAAAGTAGCAAAGATAGAGGTTACACACATGAAGAAATTCAGAAAATACTGGTTTTTTGTGACCAAAGAATTCGGACAGTATTCTTACTTTTGGCCTCCACTGGAATGAGAATAGGTGCTATGCATACCCTGAAAGTGGAGGATTTAGAAAAGTTAGACGATATTTATAAAATAACCGTATATGCAGGAGATAAAGAAGAATATTTTACTTTTTGCACCCCTGAATGTGCTAAAGAAATTGATGCGTATCTTGAATATAGAAAAAGACGCGGCGAAAAAATAACTAGTGATTCATATCTTATAGTAAAAAAATTTACCGTACAAATTAGTTTTAAAAGTAAGCCTTTTAACAACCGATCTTTACAAACGATTTTGGAATATCATATTAAAAGTAGTGGGATTAGAGAGGTTGATCATATTAATCAATTCAAGAGAAAACCGGTTCCTATATTGCATGGTTTTCGCAAGTTTTTCACAACGCAATTGGTAAACTCAAAATTAAATCCTGAAATTAGGGAAATGCTCCTAGGCCATAAAATAGGGTTAGCATCCTGTTACTACAAACCTACTGAGCAAGAAATGTTAAACGAATATTTGAAAGCGGTAAATCTACTAACGATAAACGAAGAAAATAGATTAAAATTAAAACTGGAACAAACAATCCAAATAGAAAAATCACAGATTGAATCTTTGAAAGCAGACTTTGAGAAGTTTAAGAATGAGGTACTAAAGCAAAGAAAGTAGTTAAAATTGCCCCAAAATTTTCTTAAGCATTGAATCAATTTTCTGAATTTTATCATCTTCAAGTAAACGATTTCCTAAATAGTAATTTATTTCGTCCTTGATTCAATTAAACTACAAATTTCAACGTTAGGATTTTTCATATTTTCAAGAACCCAATTTATCAATTCAATCCTTTTTTTAAGATCTCGCTTGTATGTAGACTCCTCTTTTTCACGGGAAAGCCAAACCTCACTGTCTCTAATTTCTTGTTGCAATAATTGATCTACGGGCATACAATCAATTCGACTAATGAGGATTTAATACACAATGCCCGTTAAAGGGAGGGACTCCTAAATTTAAAACTGGTGGAACTGATGGAAAATATAGAGGAATCAATTACTCCTGTGTGTATCATATTTAACTAAAGAAAAAAGAAAATGGTAGTGACTGACACATCGGTGTCCGAAGACTTGATCTTCTCTATTGTGGTTCTATGTAGGACAAGCACCAAGCGTATCGAATGGATGGTTTGCTAAATGACTGTCTGCTGCATTTTGAGACAGGGCCAATGTTTGTGATTGTGTTGGGTTTCCAGTTGGTCTGTGACAAATCAAGACGTTTCCTGGCTCGTTACTTACCTCGTCTTCATCTAATACATTATCATCGCCGTTAGCCGGAGATGAAAGGAAGTTGGTACATTCAAAGTCATTGTTGTTGGTTGTGGTACCCAAGGAGCCTATTTTTTCATATTCATTCTTGGCTTTGCAATCGTCATTCTGTGTGATCTTGTGGGTCGTCTCGTTACAGTTTCTGTCGTCGTTATTATTGCACTCTCCTTTGTCAGCAAATGCTGGTGCTACCTGTGATACTCCTGTTCCTGTTAGCACTGTCAAGATTCCTGCAGACAGCACTACAAGCATTAAGACGTTTTTTGTGTTCAAGGTTTGTTATCGTGAAATGATACTAAACAAAGTATAAGTGGATTGGGTAAGAACAAGTGCTAAAAAAAGAACAGACTCTTCTTTAGTACGTTAAATCTGAATTTAAGAACAGAATATTATTCATTCACGTTAATCAGATGGTATTTAATTGTGTGTATTGCAAATATTTTATGATTCCAGTCATTGAGAAATAGATTTTTTTTGCGTTTCGTAATAATGCAATTGGCCGCTAACATCCTCAACTAAAGTCTCTAATGTGATGGGTTTCTGAGTAAATCCATTTATAATTTCCTTTTGAATGTACTCTTGAAATAGTTTGTCCTCTATGTCAAAGGCTGTCATCAACATCGTTCTTACATGTGGATTCAAATCCTTTACCGTTTTCAATAACTGAACTCCATTGATTACTGGCATCCTTAGATCAGAAATTACTAGAGCATAGAAACGCTTGTTTATTTTAAAATGTTCCAGGGCTAATATCGGGTCTGTAAATGATAATATTGATAAGCCAGGCAACCTTTGTAATGCATCTCGGAAAAGTTCTGTAATATCAAACTCATCGTCAACTATTGAAACTAATTTACTTGAAGACAGAAATTTTCACCTTCTACCAATCCGTGATTTTTATCGTTTAGCATCTATTCTACGAACGAACCCCGCTTATAACATTTCCTAACCTTAGTTTCATTCAAACTGGGCTACAATGGGACTCAAATGCCATAGGTAACGTCACATCGTTACCTCTAACTTGTTAGTGTTAATGTATAGTCGTCCTCTGTGCGAAATTGAAAAAGAGCATAGAGTAAAAATAATTTTGTTGTTTGACTTCTACCTTCCATACCAAGAATGATCCTGTCCTGTCCTTTGACTTCTAGACAATTGATGTCTTTCCAATCGGGTATCTTCACTCACTCAAAACAATATAAGAAATTTTCTGCGTTGATTATTCTCTTCTTTAATCTAGGATATCAATTAGCAGTCAATTTTTTTTGATCTTTACATACTTGGTAAAACCGATAATGCAAAATTCTTAATTCACGATGTTACCTACGTAATCACGCATCAATGGAATGCGGATAGAAAACTTTGGAAATTAGATTATGGTAACAACCATCGCATACGAAAATATCAAGAAATGGATTAGTTGAGTCAACCTGTTTCTCGCAGGCGTCACATTTCATTTATTATCGCATTATCATCGTTTCTGCAGGATAAAAACATATTTCAAATGTTATCGTTATTATTTTTCTATACTAATCTTCTATAAGAAAACTCAACAAGCAAATATGATGTGACTCGTGTGCAATTTAAAATAAATTAACCAGAATGTAAGTCCTCGACCCTTTTTTACCTTCGAATGTCAAAAGAATTCTGCTCGCTCCGATTTTTTTTATTAGGCCAATCTTATCTAGGTTATCTACTGCGTCATCTGTTTGGCTATTGGTAATGCCGAGTTAATCTTCGACTTTGGATTTATCAAATCATTTCGTAACCTCCGGCTGACATTTCATATAAATTCCGAAGAAATTCTTTTGACACAATTTTACACCTTTACAAATCCCAAGCAAATATTACAACCCTATATTCTAAAATAGAGGTTTACCAATACAAACTAACGATATAAAAATCAATCTAATGTATGATGTATGTTTAAGAAAAATGTTACTAAACTTCAGTTCTGAGGAGGAACACGGATAAGAAATGGTTTAAAAAAAAATATCGGTCTTATGTAGTCCCACAGTATGACAATGCCAGTTTGAATTGTTCAGGACTTGCATATAGTCCCCGTTGTTCATATCCCATTATTTTCCCTCTACATTCAGAATAAGACTTCATTGAACCCTCTGTAAATAATATTCCGACATACATTAGCAGAACAACGCTCAAAATAATTGCAACTGATATAAGCAGTATAGAAGAGGTCTTTGGTTCTGCAGGTTTCGTCTTTGTTTCCAACTTTCCTAATGGTCGCGGGGCATGCAACAAAATACTCATTTTTTCACCTCCAGGCCAAATTTCTTCATGCTCATATCCAATAATAGGGCATGTAGGGACTTTAAGTACTGTAAAGTCTGCTTATTACAAATACAAAGCGAGTGTTACTTTTTAGGTTGGAATATTTTATTAAAACATTTTTATAAGTGATTTAATGGATAATGAACTCTAAAAACGAAAGTTCTGCCGTTAGTTTGCACACTGTGTACCGCAAGAAGCAGAATAATGCATACATTTCTACCTGTGACATGTGAATATATAGTCATATCCAACTTTATAGTCGAACAAAAAAGTTTCAATGCGAAATGATACTAGAAATTAGGTCACTAATAACTTGTGATGTCCTACCACTACCGAATACCGATTTTGAGTATTTAGAAATCGGCAATGGCCTTCTGACGGCTTTAACTATTTTCTTGCTATCAACTCCCGTAAGGACATTCCAGTGTCCTTTGATGGTTTCAACCCACTCGGTGTTCTTTCTCATGGTGATACAAGGCACCCTTAGTAAGTACGCTTCTTTTTGTATTCCCCCTGAATCAGTAACGACTTTTGAGGAGTTTTGTAACAGCGCTATAAAATCTATATATCCTATCGGCAGCAACGTTTTAACATTGGAACAATTCAAAAGTCTATCTAAAAGCCCAAATGTTTCAAACATTTTTTTTGTTCTGGGATGTATAGGAAATACTATGATATTGTCCTTGAGTACTTCGAATGTCTCTAAGAGCTGAATAAAGAAATCCCTTGAACTTGTATTTTCGGCTCTGTGCATTGTAAGGAGTAAATAAGATTTTGATTTCAGATTCAATACGTCAAGTATTTCTGAGTTTTTAGAGATTGATCTAGTCTTGTCTATAATTTCGACTGATAAATCTCCAGTATAGTATACTTTTCCTCTTATTTTTTCATTTTTCAGATTTTTTACAGCGTTCTTAGTTGGCGTGAATAAATAATCACTCAGATTATCCGTTAAGATTCTGTTGTATTCTTCTGGCATTGAGGGATCGTAACTACGCAATCCGGCTTCAATATGTCCTAATTTAATATTACACTTATTTGCACCTATGGCTCCAGCCAAGGTCGAATTAGTGTCACCATAAACAAGAACAAGATCAATTTGTTTATCTATTAATTTATTCTCCAAGCGTTTAATTATTTCTCCTAGCTGGAAGCAAGAACTTCCGGATCCTACTCCCAGGTGAATATCTGGTTTGGGAAGTTCAAAATCGGAAAAGAAAATATCAGACATTTCATAATCATAGTGTTGACCTGTGTGAACTATCAGATGCTCGATTCCTGAACTCTCCAGTGATTTATGAACAGGTGCTAATTTAACAAAATTGGGTCGAGCGCCTACTATGGATGCTATTTTCATTTATTCAAGAAATAGCATTTAAAATATAAATATCCACTTGTTTTTCGATCCATCTCTTAGATCTTTAATCTTGACTCTAGTCCGTCTCGAATCAACAATAAAGACTGGAATTTAATTCTACCATATAGTTCCTAAGTATCAGTATTCCTCAATCTGAATATCTGCGTAATTAGCGTCTTCTGCCTCATTCTTATTGCTTTCCTGATTTCTGGACCATACATGCTATCATAGCCATCTTGTTTTGGTTTATAGGACAAATAATAATACAACATATGGACTGCGCCCTTTCTACCTATTGGTTGTCCTGTTAGAAAGCATTGTGCGAACCTACCTAAAACAAAGAGGGGATGATATCCTAGTGTCCGCATACTGGCACCAAATTCGTAAAAATGGTGATTAGCGCCTAATTGTCTGGTGTGTGAAAAGCGTGCATCGTTGTTGACTAGATTTTTGAACCCATGATACAAGGACATTTGTAGGATGACAGACTCGTATCCCATTTTTTCAGGATAGAGACCGAGAAATTCTTCGAAGAATGAATTCCTGACGAATCTACCTGCTCCGTGCGGAGTAGCATAACTATTGCTGTCGTAGTTGCCTGAAGATATTGCTATGTTGTTATCAGCGTCCATCTTGTTCATTATTTTTTCTGCGTAAGGTCCCTCATAATTGGTGTCATCGGCACTTATCATATGATAATCTGTTTTTTCCAGATTTAGTTTCCTTGCAAGATTAATTGCACTATTCCAATTTTTAACTACCCTTCCAATATCATACCCCAAATCGGGATTTGTTATGACATAGAGTCCATCGTTCTTTGACTTTAATTCTTCCAAGATATTGGCCGTACCGTCTGTTGAGCCATCGTCGACAACTATAACATATTTTGGCTTTGTAGTCTGTTTTAATAACGAAATTATAGCATTTTCAATTTCATTTTCAGAATTCCTGCAGGTGACGATTGCGTAATAACTGCCCACGGGTATATTGGAAATAACGGACCATAAACATCTTTTGTTAATTACAATCCAGTGAGATAATTTCAATCAGGAGTTGGAAAGATGGGATCATGGTAGTAGTTTCAACATATCAAGACACTACAATTTACTTTGCTTTCTTGTCCGTTCCCTTTCGGTCAGATGATTTCTTGATACTATATAATCGTGTTTCGCCTCTCGTGATTTTAAGCAGAGATTCTCTCATCAATTTCTTGTCGTCTTCACTTACATTACCTTCGATAAGATCAATCACATACATCCACATTATAGCTCCAACTTTATTTTCCCTAAACAAGGCATCTTGTTCGACCTTCCATTGACTTTTCCTGTGCCAATATCCTAATACTATACTCAACGGAACGTACGCCAAAACAAACAAAATCGCAAAAGTCAAAATACTATCAAAAATCCCGGCCAAATAAGGGAGCCTGTCTATTAACAGTTGATACTGAATTGTTATGAAATTAGCAAAAGTCATTGCAAAAACTAGGTATATACTATGTCCATTCCGAAAGTCAAGCCAGCGCCTCCTGAACCAGTCTGAACTAATTGAATAAGGCATAGTTGAACTTAGTGCTTCTCTTTTACAAATACATTCCGTTCAAATTCTACCTAGTCAATAGCATGGTAAACTTGTGATAGAAATGATAGAAAATAGATTTTTGTATTTTGTCCAATCCACTTTGCAACCTATTAGAAAATCGCTAAGTTGACACCAAATATTTTCAGCCAAGTCAACCAAATAAAGTCGAATCAAGATGTAGGATGGGTCTGAATAGACCTACTATTACCACAATATTAGAGTGCTTTCAATAATCTATTCATTTGTTCAAAATCAATACCAAACCCAAATCTCATTTCTTCTCTCTTCATATTTCTATACATGCTTAAAAGCAATTTCAAATGCTTTATAGAATTGAGCTTACCGTCCATTTTTAACCGGACTATCCTGTAAACATCGTCATAATATCCGAATTTCTTGAGAATTCTTTTTTCATAGAGTTCTGAGTCAAATTTTGAATTTCTATCTAAAACTTCCATGAAAATATCGCAGCAGATTAGGGAAGGAATAATGCCTTCCCCTAACATAGGAAATACACAGCCTATTGACTCACCAACTCCAATTATGTTACCATTGTGAAAAGGTAGCATGCGCTTGGGAGGAGAAAGTCTTATTGGGCGTCCTATCTTTCTAAGCGTCTTTGCACCAGGATTTTTCTCAAAGAATTCTGATATACCGTAATATTTTCGATCAATATCACCCGCACCGATATATGCTCGTCCATTACCTAAGGGAAAAAACCAGAAATAACCTCTAGCTCCTTTGTATCCTATAACGTAAAATTCATCAGCTCCATTGACGTTGTCTACAAGGTATTCGTATGAAGGTATTATGAAATCTTGAGAGGATTTAGGAAGAAGAGATCTATGCAGACCAGTACAATCTATGACATAGTCAAAATTCGAAAGAAACTCTGATTCTGGGGTGCAATGAAAGTCATAGTTTATCTTTAATCCTCGGCAAAGGTCACGCTCCCAGCTATATTTATCATAAGTAACCAACCCCTTAAGCTCCAAGTATTCAACCTTATCGTCAGGAAGGTCCATTCTCAATTTTTTTCCGCGATGCAGTACATAATCC
>JALYLJ010000149.1 GCA_030774295.1 Thermoproteota archaeon | reverse complement strand
ATTTGGTACTGTACAAAATGCAACTATAAAGTAGCTGCCGGCACATATGATGTAAACTTTGAAAGAGCCAAGAGCAAATATTAGAATACAGGTCACAATAGATAACGTTTCACCCGAATTATCTTTTAGAATCGGAAATGCTATAACTTCCGCACTGCAACCTGAAACCAGATTTTTAACCAACTGTGAAGAGGTAAGAGTTTCTGCAAGGAACGGTGCAATTTTTGTCGATATCAGTACATCAGATATACAATCAATGCGAGCCATTGTTAACACGTTTATTAGATTGTTGAGTCTATCGTATATGTCTCTAAATTTATGAAACGTTATAGATTTATGGTGGTAAAGTTAAAAGTAATCAGAAATGAGTGAACAGGAATTACCCCCATGGTTAAGAGAACAACTTACTAGGTTGCAACAACTACAACAAAATTTGCAAGCAATAATGATGCAGAAACAACAACTGGAAGCAGAATCTATAGAGATAGAGAAAGCTACGGAGGAACTCAAGAAATCAGAGGAGAATGAAGCAGTTTACAAAAGCGCTGGTCCACTATTAATTAAAACCAAAAAAGATGATACACTAAAGGAGCTAGATGAAAAGAAAGATCTTGCCAACACCAGGCTTGTGGTCCTCGGTAAACAAGAAACAAGAGTAAAAGAGAATCTAAAGGAAGTTGAAAGCAAAATAAACGAGATGATTCGTATGGGACAAGAACCAACTGGAAATATGGGTACTAAACCAAATACCTGATGGTTTTTATCTCGAGGTAAACAGACGTTTGTTCTAATTAAAGGATTTAGTTTCCAAAGTTTAGAACAACGTCTCGGTATTATTTATTCGAAACTGCACTTATTAGAATCAGGACGCATAATTTGTACCTGTAATTGGTAAATATATTTGCAGTTAGGATTTGACTAATTATTTGACTAATTCCTATTCTTATTCCTCTTCTTTTGGTGGAATAGGTACTTCCCTAGTCGTTTTTCTCATTTCAATGAATGTTTCTGTTTTTTGGACTCCTTCAATGCGCCCAACTCGTTCTGATATCAACTGGTGCATTTCATCCAGAGAGTGAGAATTCATTGTTACTAGTATATCGAATCTACCTGTAACCTCGGAAACTTCAGTTACGCCTGGAATCCGGAATAATTCATTCAATACATTATCTCTCAATTTCGAATCCATGTTTATGCCTGTAAGTGCCTTTACGTTAAATCCTAGTGCCTCATCATTCATCAATATAGTGAATTTTCGAATTATTCCCCTCTTCACTAATCTCTTTATCCTGCTGTAGACTACAGACGCGTTGATATTAATTTTTCTCGAAAGCCTAGGAACCGAAATAGATGCGTCATTTGATAGCTCCTCCAAAATTTTGAGATCTAAATCGTCTATTTTATACATAGAAACCACTAATTATATCGTAAATTTTGAGGTTAATAAATGTATTAATTTCAATTTTATGCAATTTTTTGTCAATAATGTATGTTTAAATAATTTTTTTCGATTTAAACATCTCAGCTAGTAGTACAGCGCCCTTTGCAGAGCCCATTTTTTCATTGTGTGTCAGGAGAACATACTTTATACCATTCTCAAACACAGTATCCTTTCTTAATCTTCCAACAACTGTTGTCATTCCATCGTTAACTTCTCTGTCAATTCTCGGTTGTGGTCTCGTAGGGTCATCATGGACAATGATATAGTCTTCTGGCGCGGAAGGCAGATCCCTTATTGACACAGATTTGGAGAAATTAATCATAGTTTCTTTTACCTTGTCAGGTAATGCAGTTTTCCCAAGTTGAGCAAATACGGTTTCAGTGTGTCCGTCCATTACCGGCACACGTGTGCACGTACAACTTACCTTTATAGGTGCATTGATTATCGAATTGCCATCAAACTTTCCTAGGATCTTTTTTGTTTCGACTTGAACTTTTTCCTCTTCCTTTGGGATGTAAGGAATTACATTGTCCATTATATCCAACGCTATCACGCCCGGAGATCTACCTGCACCAGACAGTGCCTGCATTGATGTCATAAAGACACTTTGCAAGCCCATTTCGTCCAATAACGGTTTGAGGGTTATAGCCATACCAGTTGTAGTACAGTTAGGTAATGGCGCAATAAAGCCATCCCATTTTCTATTCTTTTTTTGAATATTCAACAATTCACAGTGATCGTCATTAATTCCTGGTATGAGTATGGGGACATCATCTTCATATCTGAATGCAGCAGCTGTACTTATTACAGGGACAGCAGAAGCCATCTTTGGTTCAATAACTTGAGCATCTTCTGACTCTAGTGCGGTAAAAATTAAATCTAGTTTTTTCGGATTTATTTCATCAACTCGACTAAGAACCATTTCTTGAACAGCATCAGGAATTTTTTCCTTGCCATGCCATTTGAGGAGTGAAGTAGTTGGATCCCTGAGTGCATCAATGTATTTCTTCCCAGCAGATCTCTCTGAGGATGCAATTTGAACTAATTCGAACCATGGATGTTTATTGAGGGCAATTACAAATTCTTGACCTACAGCTCCTGTAGCTCCTATTACTGCAACTTTTAACATAATGTGCCGTTAGTCAAAACGCAACTAATATTCGTTTTCAGAAAAAACATAATATTATCCAGTCCTGTTATATAGCTGCTCATATGGATTTTAAATGATTCAATACTCATGCACTCATGGCGGGGTTTACAGTGTAAACCCAAGCTTGGTAAGAATTGATTTCAGTTCCAATGTCAATCCATTAGGAGTATCGAGAAAAGTTTTGAATGTGTTGCGAAAAAACCTTCCAAGAATTTCATCAATATACCCTGATAATGAACATACAGCTCTAAGAAAAAAAATTGTCGACTATCATGATGGCCAAATATCGCAGGAATCAATTAACATTGGAAATGGAGCTACCGAATTAATTTATAATTTTGTCAGGACATTCGTCCGCAATCAAGTTGTCATACAATCACCAACATTTTGCGAGTATGAGACAGCAGCAAGGAAGATTGGGGCTAAAATAAAACATGTCACCATAAATAATCGGCAACTAGACATCGAAAGGATGTTGCAAAAATCAAAGAACTCTGATGCAATCTTTTTCTGCAATCCAAATAATCCAACAGGGCTTTTTTCCTACGGTATTATTGAAGAGTTAGTAGAAAAGATAGACAAATCCAAAATGATACTCATTGATGAAAGTTTTATTGAATTCGTTGATGAGGGTAATCATCCAAGGAGTTTTATTGAAAAAGTTAATGAATTTCAAAATATAGTTGTCTTACGTTCATTGACAAAATCATTTGGGCTTGCGGGATTGAGGTTGGGATATTGTGTTTCGCATCCTAACATTGCAAGTAGAATTTCGGGTAATAAGATAACCTGGAATGTGAACGGATTAGCGCAGTTAGCAGGCGTTACTGCTCTAAATAATCTTTCTCATCTAAGAGCTGCGAAAAAAATCATAAAATCTGAACGCGAATTCATGTATTCTAGAATAAATAATTATCTGAGCTCCTTCTCCGCAAGTAAGTCAGATGTAAATTTCTATCTGATAAAGTCGCATCATGTTAGCTCTAAGAAACTTCGAGATTTTTTGCTCGAAAAAAAGGGTATACTCGTTAGGGATTGCAGTAACTTCACGGGCTTGAAAGATAAGAACATGTCCATTAGAGTCGCAGTAAAGACACACAGTGAAAATTTAGAACTATTTGATTCGTTGGAGTCGATTGACAAATGACGGCAAAACTCCTAATGATACAGGGGACTTCATCAGGGGCCGGAAAGAGTACTTTGGTAATAGCCTTTTGCAGAATATTTTCAGACATGGGTTACAAGGTTTGCCCATTTAAGGCACAAAACATGACTTCCAATTTCTACGTGCTTAAGGAAAAAAAATCAATCAAATTAATGGCAAGAATACAGGCTGTTCAAGCAGTAGCTGCTAGAATCGAACCTGATATTAGAATGAATCCAATACTGTTGAGACCGCTTGGTAATGAGGTTAGCGAAATAATTTTGGGAGGGCTGAAAAATTTGCGTTTGAGTGCAGAAGAATACTACAGTAGATTCGTTCTCCAAAAAGGATTTCCCAAAGTTCTGCAAGATTTAGAAAGTGTTCGGAAGGACAATGATTTAATTGTAATAGAGGGTGCAGGATCACCAGCTGAAATTAATTTATCACAATATGATATTGCAAATATGGTTCTTGCCGAAAAAACTAATTCAAACGTAATTTTGGTAGCAGATATTGAGCGCGGAGGATGCTTCGCTTCCATTGTTGGAACGATAAAGCTACTTCCATCTGGACAAAGGAAGTATGTAAAGGGAGTGATAATTAACAAGTTTTTGGGTCAAAAATCTATATTAACTAAAGGCATCATTTCAGTCGAAAAGATGACCAGAAAAAAAGTCCTGGGAGTAATTACAAAAACAGAATTCGATATTCCAAATGAGGATTCATTGGATCAAAAGAGATCAAAGTCATCGTATACCAAGAGTTACCTTGACGAACAAATTGACTTCGTTGCGCATACCGTTAAAAATAACATCGACATACAATATATCCTGAATGTTTTAAAAATGAAATGACTAATGGATTCTGAATTCATTTTATTAACGCTTGCAGCTGGCATTGGCCTCTCATTCCTTTTTGTAGATCCCCCAAATAAGATTCATCCTGTTTCATGGTTTGGGAAACTGGTAAGCTATTTTATACCCGAATTAAAAGGCAATAACACCGAACGAGAAAAACTAAATGGGATAATTTTTTCATTAATGCTGGCAATTGGTATTTCTGTAGCCTCGTATTATTTTTCAAGTATCATTTACAAATTATTTGGAATATTTGCTTTGATAATATTTTCGATATTGGTACTAAAGTTTACTATGGCGATATTGACTTTGGAAAGACATGTTCAAGCTATCATTTGTGCACTTGAAGAAAAAAATTTGGATGGGGCAAGAAAGAATCTTTCACTGATTGTAGGAAGGGAGACTGATACTCTAGATAGAGAGCACATATTATCTGCCACAATAGAATCGATAGGTGAAAACATGGTTGATGGAATAGGATCAGTATTATTTTATTACTCGTTATTCGGCCCTCCGGGAGCGATTGCTTTTAGGATTATCAATACGCTTGATTCCATGATAGGTTATACCGATAGTTATCACAAACATATAGGCTGGATGGCGGCGAAGCTTGATACTATTTCAAATTATCTGCCAGCTCGAATTTGTGCGTTATTGCTAATTATTTCGTCCAAGCTGGTAGGAGGTGACTGGAAAAACTCAATGCTGATAATGCGGAAGGATCACAAAAATACGCCCAGTGTTAATGGTGGATATCCAATGTCGGCATTGGCCGGGGCCCTAAGAGTGAGATTAGAAAAAGTTGGTTATTATGAATTGGGTATAAATATCGAGCCGCTTTCAATTGAAAAATGCAAAAATGCATTAACAATGGTAAAATTATCAGTTTTGTTGTTTTTTATTCTGATATCATTGCCAATGGTAGTATTTTTATGCTATATCGGATGGTGGGACTTTTTGTATGGTTTTTGAGCCATTGATTTCTACTCTCTCTTTTTTGACAATTATTCCCACTTCAAAGTATAGCTTTGATTTACGAGTCATAGCAAAGAATATGTATTTTTTTCCGATTTGCGGCGCAGTGATTGGATTAATTATAGGAATCGTAGGATTCTTAGCGTCAACATTCCTGCCAGAATATATTGCTAGTTTCATTATATTGATAACATTTGTTCTGATTACTGGAATTCATCACATTGATGGATTAGCTGATTTTTCTGATGGAGTTATGGTAAAAGGAGATAGAGATTCTAAGCGAAGAGCAATGTCTGATCCGGTAGTAGGGTCTGCAGGTGCTAGTGCTCTAATTATTAATTTCATAGGTTTATTTATTGCCGTATTAAATTTTGAATCATCCACCAGATTATTCTATGCTATTATTGTATCGGAGGTAATAGCAAAATATATCATGGTAATGCAGGCGTCCGTAGGTGAATCTGCATGGGCTGGTATTAGCTCCCCATTCACAATTGAAATGAAAAAATTATCCAAAATAATTACGTCAATCATTCTCACAGTCGTGCTGGTTTTCCTGTTGCAAGGTATTGTAGGTCTACTAACTTTGGGAATTGTAATAGTTATCGGTTTCATCATTTACTGTGTGGCTTACAGGAATTTTGGGGGAGTGAGTGGTGATGTCTTTGGCGCTTCCAATGAAATTTCCCGCTTAGCATCATTAATGATATTATCTACAATAACAATTTGAAAATGACACAAGACATGTTGGCTTTGATCATGTGCGGTGGTAAAGGTGAGAGGATAAAAGATTTTTGTTCAGATAAAGCTATGCTGAAGTATAATAATAGGCCCTTAATTGAACACGTTCTGATATCGTTAAAAACTTCTAAGCAGTTTGAGCGAATC
>JALYLJ010000148.1 GCA_030774295.1 Thermoproteota archaeon | reverse complement strand
ATTCTGTAGTGATTAAGGAATTTCTCTAGACAGAATTTGTACGACTGTTTCGTAGACTCAGAATGTAGCGAATTTATAAAGTTATAGTACGCATTGCTTTGTTCTTCTAACAGTACTTGCATACTCTCTACGCTCGGAACTGTCTTATTAGTTATTAAATCGCCTCTACGCAATATATAATAATAATTAAAACTCAGTGTATTTTGAATGGAAGGCCCTTAGAGACAAAACAAGACTCTAATCAGATTGTGGTAGCTACTGTAGAAGGTCGTCCATATTATAAAATCGTCAGCATGCTAAAATCCATGAATATCAGTTTTTCTTCCCTCTCACCAGAAGAGGCTTCCAGGACAAATGCAAAAATAATCATAACTACCAAGAATGAAGCATCTTTGTTTACGAGACAGGATCTAATATATGATTTTCAGGTTGACACATTTCCACCTCTTTTTAAGGCAATGTTATTAAAAAATTTGAATGGTAACTATTTTGAGGACATTTTAGTTGTGGGAGTAGATCCTGGAAACAGGATTGGAATCTATGTGCTATATTTACATACAGAATTATACAGTACTGTCCAAAGCTCCATGAAGGATGCGGTAAAATTCATCATAAATATTCTTTCTTGTATAAAATCCAGTAAAAAGGTTCTCAAGATTGGGAATGGGGATTTGATTAAATGCAATCATATTGCACAAGAAGTCAAGAATCTAAACAGAACAGTTAGAATAGAAATTGTTAATGAATTTGGCACATCACGTAATATTCTGCCAAATTGTCGCAGAAATAGGGATGTCGGCTCTGCCAGATTTATAGCCATGCGAACTGGTCGTATGTACTAACGTTACATCGGTTTTGCCATCTAATAAAATGACCCGACGCATTGTGTAGAAATTTCAAGTAAGTTTATCCAGAGGATTTCAATCGATGAGAATGAAAAAATGTAAACTAATGAGAGATCAAATGATTTAGATATCTTGAATTACTAGAATATTAATTGTTTACAATGAGCGAACCTCATCAAGGAAACTTTGTCGATAAGAAAATAATCTTAAAATCAAATCGTGTTTTTTTTCTAAAATTCGTCGAATTTAATAATGGTTGTTTTGTTTCCTTTTCTGAAGATTTGTGCAAAATTGGCGGCATTCATGTTTCTGTGGCCTCTAACAATAGAACCCAAAGTGCCAGAGTAATACCAAACATAAAGGATCCCATCTTCATGAAGACTCTTTCGGAAAAACTTTCATTAATGACGAATGGAATCACAATAACAAACTTGAATATCAAGAATCCATTGACATTGAGCGAAATGCAAGAGTTAATGAATGAAGTATTAAAATTGTTGGAAACAAAAACAAATGATTAGCTATGAAAAAGTTTGAATTCGACAAAATACGGGGCTTTACCGATTTTTTAAACGAATTAGAAAAAAATGATCAATTAATAAGAATAACAAAATCAGTAGATCCAAAATTCGAACTCGCCGGAATTGTAAGCAAGTTAGATAAGGGAAAGGCGATAGTTTTTGAATCTGTAAAAGATAGCAAGATTAAAGTGGCTGCAAACGTCTTGGGTACAAGATACAGAATTGCGCTGTCTGTAAATTCAAAAAATGAAAACCTAATTCAGGAAAGAATTAATGAAGCTATAAGAAACAAGTCTGAAATTAGAAATCTAACTGATAACAAGATTTGGGGCAAAATCTCTAAAAACTTGTTTGACCTGCCAATAGTAACACATTTTGAAAAGGACTCTGGAGCTTTCATAACTTCATCTTTAGTCATAGCAAAAGATAAAGAAACAGGTACTCAGAATCTTTCAACTCATCGGCTGTTGAGGTTGGACAAAAAGAGAATGGCCATAAGAATGGTAGAAGGGAGACATCTCCATAAATGTTTTACCAGTGCAAAGGACCATAATGAGGACTTGCCTGTTTCGATAATAATTGGTACCCACCCAGCAGTATCGGTTGCTGCAGCTTACCAGGCGCCTCATGGGGAGAATGAACTGAACATAGCAAATTCGCTAATGAGAAATAAATTGTCACTGACAAAGTCCCCTGGTACAGGACTCTATGTTCCGACAAACTCTGAGATCCTTTTGGAAGGAAGGATTCTTTCGGACGAAACAGCAGAGGAACAAATGGTGGAAATGTTAAGAACTTACGATATTAAAAGGAAACAACCAGTATTTGAATTAGATAAAATTTACTTAACAAGTGATCCTATTTACCATGACATCTTGCCCGGCTATGGAGAACATAGATTATTGATGGGACTTCCAATAGAATCTAAACTTTTTCATAGTGTGAAGGATGTAGTACCAGGAACTAGGAAAGTTCATTTGACTGATGGAGGTAGCAATTGGCTCGTTGCTGTAATTCAAATAAGAAAAAGATTGGAAGGAGAACCAAAAAATGCAATCATTGCCGCTTTCGCTGGACATCCGTCATTAAAAATTGCTATTGTAGTTGATGATGATATAGATCCCACAAACCCAACTGAGGTGGAGTACGCAATTTCGACAAGGTGTCAAGCAGATAAGGATCTCATAACAATCCCAAACTCAAAGGGATCAAGTTTAGATCCTTCAAGCGATCAGAATAATCTTCTAACTACAAAAATGGGAATAGATGCAACTGCAACGCTATTGAAGTCAAAAGACAGATTTGAAATTGCGAAAATACCTAGAGTTGAAAAAATTAGACTATCAGATTATTTGTAAACAACCTTTTTTCGAGGAAATTATGGCCATCTGGGAAAGTATCTTTTTTGAGTCCAAAAATTGGCGTATATAATAGTTAAATATCGATTGCGCACTTATTTCTGAGTACATGCCATGAAGCCCAACAATTTTGCAATGAGAGATTGGCATCTTGAACATGTTGAAAAAGTAATTCTCCGTTACATGAAGGGAATTTCCCCTGATGCATCATCCTTTGAAAAGCGCAATTTCAAAAAATATAGCACAATTTCCAGCTGTTCAAAGCAAATAGAATATGATATAAAACATGGAGTAACGGTCCAAGAGGTAGCAGAACTCATGAACAAAATAAGAAACGATGCGTCTTATTCTGAAGTAAGACAAAATCAAGATGCGATACAGAGATTAGACGAATTGGTAAGACAGCTTAATTCTCCAAAGAAATTAGATGGGTAAAAAATTTATTTCTAAGGCGGTAATCTAAAGTACCATGTCGGAAAATAGATTCGTATCGGGGAATATTATAATTATTTATTGCAATTTCGTGAAATTAGAATCAAATGAACAGCTGCCGGAACATGTTGTGGATAGAATATCAG
>JALYLJ010000147.1 GCA_030774295.1 Thermoproteota archaeon | reverse complement strand
ATAATACACTTGTCTAGAGTAATCCCCCATTGCTGTTTGTGATGGTGAAGTTTTCCTTTGTCGCTGTTGTAATGTGTGATGCAGTTGTTTTAGCCAGGCACATCTGTTGCTACATTACATTTTTTTTCATTAATTCTTGGGAAAGCCTATACTCTCTGACCTCTAGATCCGGCATCTCGTTACAATCATGTCGTTTGCCCGAGTTCCAATCCAGTGGAATATATTTTCCCGAAATTGACCTGTAATTTTTATCAAAATGTATGCCTTGTCCGCATCTAAAACATTTTTTGACTTTGAAATCCAGGCTTTCGATTTTTATGTTTGCAACTGTAAAGATTACCATAATCATCCACCGGAATTGCCACACCATTTCTATTTCTCGATACGTTGTTAAAGGATATTTGTTGTTGGCAATTATAACACCATGCTATTATTTTCATTTCATATTATCCAATCAGTTTTATTTCAGATTGAGAACGTCACAACTATCATTTACTAATTTAGATGGCGTTTTCGAGTCATATAAGCCTTTGAAAGTTATTAGCACACAGGATGAGTCTTGATAGAGGCGAATAAGCTTCACTTAAAAAATGAGCTGTGTGGCATAAGATAAAAATTTCCTGCTCTCAGTAACAAAAATATGTAATGAAACTAACCAAAGTTAAACGCCACAATTTCCAACAATTGGAAACATTCGTAGATTAAAGGAAAACAATAGCATTTTGTTATGTTTCTGTGTAATAGCAGCGATATTCGTAATATCCAAGCAGTTTATACATATTTTCTAAACCACTATATTATCTGTTCCTAATCCAAGTATTAGATATACTTAAATGCTTCCAAACTGAATATGATTAATGTTAACTATCAATATGCAAAAAGTGTTAGGCTATGGTTCATATTGACCTCTTCGAAGATTTACCCGTTGCTCTATGAAAGCAAAGATAAGTTAATTGACAAGAGAAATTTCTTGATCTGCAAATCATGTCATTGGTGCGCTACATGCCTTACCAACTTTATCCTTCCCAATACTTGTCCTTTATGTGGTAATAATCCAATAGAATCGATGCCTGTATCAGCTCATGAGTCATACAGACTATTTTATGATTATGTTCATGGTTTGATCCTAGAATTCTGGTTTGATTCGAATGACAGAGTCTTAGTAAATTGAATATTAGCGAAGCAGAATCACCCTATGGCATTATGGCAAAAACCTGTGGATGCGAAAATAAGAAAAGAAAAGTAACGTATTCCTTAATTGATAGTTACCATAGTTTGTGTCATGATAAGAAGGATTTAATATTAGGACAGATTGAAGCATGTGAAAGGTTGGTAAAGTACACAGCACAACGCGGTAGAGATGAGACGGACAAACAAGCAATAGAGAATGAAATAGATGAATTGAAAATGGTCTTGGACCTAATTCAGTAATTTTATGATTAATTATTAAGGCTCTGTGGGTACTAGAACATGGAACATTCAATTCTTGTTAGTTTTCATTTATTTAGACCATGTCTTAGGTCTTAGTAATTAATTCCCGTAAATGTGACCTAGTCATAATCTATGTTTGATGATTGGAAACAGTTAGTTCTTTTATTTGAAACTTACCGTAGGTAGATATTAATAGTATGAAGCCGTATATGAATTAGTTTAAAATAAATGCCTATGCTGATGTTAAAATGTAAAAACTGTGGTGAGGTGTTTCCCGGTGTTTATATACCTGAGGATACCAAAAAAGGGTCCAAATTAGACACTAATTCAATATCTTCTCATGTGTGTTCAAGAGGACATAAAAACAATTATTTAGCTGATGATTTTATGGACTGGTCCGGACCTGAAACATTCTGAAAATTAAACAAAATGTTATACTGGTAACATATCCTGATGATTTCAGTATACAGGAAGGAAAAGGCCTGGTGGAATCATTAGGCAGTCATAATATTGTGAAGTGCTTTACCCAAAAAAACCTGAAGCATACGCGATATGGATTGGGATCGGGCAAAGTCGACGAGATTAAGGAATTTCTTCAACATACCAAGTATGAACAGATTATTGTTGATGAACATATGACACCCAAACAGGTCTATAATTTAGAAAAGGCAACAGGTGTAAAGGTGGTAGATAGGGAAAGGCTTATCCTCGACTTGTTTTACATTAGATCTACTACTTCAGAAGCAAAATTACAAATTCAGCTTGCAGAAATTAAATACGAGCTACCTAGGATAAGAGAAAATGCGAAACTGCTAATAGGTAATGAAAGACCAGGCAAAGGTGGCAGTGGAGAATATATAGTTGACGTAAAATTTAGGGACTTAAAGAGGAGAATGACATTTATTTTAAAAAAGTTGGCAGAATCGAAAAGAAAACGTGATCTTTACCATAATCAGCGAGTGGATGACAGAATGCCAATAGTTTCTCTAGTTGGGTACACAAGTTCAGGCAAGACTACTCTATTTAACTCGCTTACTCTCGAAAGTAATGAAACATCTGAAAATTTATTTACCACGCTTTCGACTACGACAAGGTCTTTTATTATTGGCGGACAGAAACTTTTGCTTACAGATACTGTCGGATTCATTAGAAGACTTCCTACTTACATGATTGAGGCCTTTAAGTCTACTTTGGAAGAGTCACTTCAGGCGGACATGATTATCCTTCTTATTGACTCGTCAGAATCGGTAGATGAAATAAAAGTAAAATATGACAGCTGTATGAATGTGTTAGAAGAGTTGAATGTAGATAAAGAAAAAATTGCAATAGTTTTTTCAAAAATAGACAAAGCTGATTTTGATAATGTTAGAAGGGCGTTCACGGAACTAAATATAGTGGACCCAGTACTTGTATCGCCCAAGTCCGGATACGGTGTTAGTAAACTGAGAAAATCAATATCGCGCAAGATTCATCCAGTTTTGAAAGATATGGACTCAAGTATTATTCCAGAGATATCCAACAAAGTACTTTGAATTCCATGTTATCTACGTGATAATGTTTGATAAAACCTGAACAAAAAATGGTTGATATGATCAAAATCATTTGCCATTAAAACTGATGAATTATGATAATCATGCGATATTGTTGTATTCCATTATTTAACTATTATCTGGTAACAACGTTCCAGTTATTATATAACTGTGGTGATTCTTTAAAATATGATTGTAGTTCATTCAATCTTTCCATAGAACCTTCAGGAGACCTAACATCATAGTAAATGGACTCTGTTCTTATTAGTTCCAAAAATGTTAAGACCTCTTCGTTCTTAACACCGTGTTTTATGTCATAATCGATTCTTTTACAAACTCTGCCTATTTTCCCATACTTGTTGTTTAGTTTTACTTCCCATCGAGATGCATTCTCAGATAGACCTCTCACAAATCTAATAAGAGTCTGTTCCATATGTTTAACGTGCCAATCCCTCATGGGGAAACTATTTTGTTTCAAATAAATCAATGTACTATACTACGATGTCTTATATAATTTAGCGTATTCGACTCTATATATGTCTGCAATGGAGTAGGATTTTATGATCTTTAATTCCTTAGTTTTGTTTATTTAAGAAATATTATAGTTTTTCCTTGAAATCAGTAGTTACTAATGATAATGATAATAATAATAATTAGAGCAGTGAATGGACTGGATAAACCAATAATCTAAAATATTCCAAGAGATTATTTTTATTTTTAAGTAAATTTTATCAAAATCATCACAATTGACGGTAAACTACGAATTTTAGATCTTAATTCAAGTATTGGCATATTTTAATTCTTGTCGAGAATTAATTGTGCTTTTGCTCTTAGTCATAGTCATACGTTGTGGAAAATAAGTTATTCCGTGATCTAACTTCAGGTGACTAAGGAATGCTACATCGTTATTTACAGTATCTTTAACTATTAAGTCTCTTCCACATTCACTACACCGAATAATGTGCTCGTTGAAAAGCATCATTCACTATCATATGTCGTGCACTAATATAAGTAGATTGAGGATCAATACTGTTTTTCTTTTCAAAACATGTAAATACATGTATTTATAGCGTCAGTGGATTACAAAACCCGTATTCACATTTGGACAATACCCGTGTTTTCAATCCGAGCAAACCATTTGTAATTACAGCGCTTATTATGCTGATAATAGGTTCCATGATAGGTTCGATCTGGATGATGACCATATACGGTGTGATTTTACCAGCAGAATTAATTAGCACGATACACTTGCACAAATTACTACAATTTGACGGTTTTATTACAATGATAATAATGGGTATTGGTTATTTGATAGTTCCTCGTTTTAGAAATGTTCCAATACCATCGATAAAACTAGTCTACGTATCATACGGTCTTATACTCGTATCGGTTATTTTCTCTATAACAGTATCATTATCAAGTATACCGCAATTGATTGACACTATTGGCTCCTCACTTGCCAGTTTTTGCAGAATATTAGGGGCGGGTATTTTCTGCTTCATGATAATGTTAAGCTATCATTTACGTACTCTTTATAGGAATTATATTATCAATTATTTCAGTGTTCTTTTCAGATATATTTTTTCTGTATGACATGTGGATACACATTATTGCTGCTATAGGTTTCATTGGTCTGACTGTAGCCATATATTTACCACTGATGTTACCGCCAATTCTGGGGCAAACAGTGCGGTTTATACACATTAGTAAACTCCCAATCTGGTTGATTATTATATCTTTAGGTATAAGGACGGTAGAAGATGTTTATATTCATCTCATTTCGATTTCAGGACAAAGATCTTTTCAGTTCCTTGCTCTTCCGTTGAGTCTATCCGGTTGGATGATATTAGCTGCCATTCTCTCATTTATGTATATGATACATAGATAAATGAACATGCCGGGACAAATTTACTCTGAAGATGGAACAATGCCTCTATAATTTGACATCACTTGTTAGTTAGCTGGTCAATTAGAGGAACCTTAGTAGATGAAATTATTTCCTGGAATATTGTAACGATTTTGGATTTCAGAATGTAGTAAAAGAAGTAAATGGTAACAAGTTATTAGCAAGTCTCCTGTATGGTAAGGGGCTTTTTTCGGCCAGCTCCGTTTTTTGGCCTTTCCCCTATACCGCAATAGTGCTTCGGGGAACGGGACAGAAACCCGAGACACCATTTATACAGAAGATAATAATCAAAGCACTAAATAGTATAATACGATTACAATCCTGACATGTTCATAAGACCCATCAACAAAGTTACCCTCCTGAAATTCTTCTAATGATATTGGCATGAGTAGAATAATGCTCAGTTGTATTTATTGATGTGATAGTGTGACGTGATAGTGTGAGTTCTCAGCTGATTCTTGATTTAATTTTTTTCTTTCTTACAATTAATGCAACTAGTGAAGTGCCAACAAAAGTAGCAGTCCAATATAACCACAAATCCCATAAATAACCTGATATCAAAGCTGGAGCCAAAGAACGTGCTGGATTCATTGAAGCACCGGAAACAAGTCCAAAGAAGAATACATCCAATCCAACTATTCCGCCGATTGCAATACCACTAAAGCCTCTTAATCCTTTTGTGAGAACCACTGCATATATAACAGCCATCAACAATCCTGATGCCAAAACTTCTACCCCGAAAATGAAAGGAAGAGAAAAGTTGTAGTTTGGAGCATTTGCCCCTAGATTAGCTTCCGTTCCAATGGCATACTTTACAAAAACACTTGCAAGTAAAGCACCTATTATTTCGGCACCAAAATAGCATGCTAGCAAATTCTTTCGCAGATGTCCTGTGATCAAGTAACCAATAGTAACAGCAGGATTAAAATGAGCCATAGAAACTTTACCAAAAAGATATACACATATTGCAACACCCACAAAAGGGGCAAATGCTATGAAGGGAATGCCCAGTATTCCTTCAAGTTTTGCATCAATAACAACTGAACCCATCGCGGACATTACTACAACGAATGTGCCAATAAGTTCAGCAAAGAATTTTTTTTGAGTTGATGTTAACCTACTGGTGAATCTTGATACTTGCGACAAGCTCTTTTACTCTCTGGTCAATTTCATCTCTTATCTTTCTCACTTTTTCAATCGGCTTATCCTTTGGGTCCTCAATGTTCCAATCAACCAAATTCTGCAAGAAAAGCGTTGGACATGATTCTTTTTCCACACATCCCATGTTTACTATATTTGAGGAATTACGCATCATATCTTCTGTTAGCTCCTTTGATTTTTGGTTACTAATGTCTATGCCTGATTCTCTCATAACTTGAACTGCAATTGGATTGATTTGTGAAACTGGTCTTGTTCCGGCACTTATTGCCTCGTATCCTTTTGGAGCATATTTATTGAAATGACCTTCTGCCATTTGGCTTCTTCCTGTATTTTCTACGCAGACAAAGAGAATTAACTTTGTGGGTTCTCGTTTAAAGAATTTCATTAATATGTTACTGCTCCAATGACTACGCTTGTAATTTTTCTATTATTTTTGTCATCTGGTTCTATGTACATCTTTTCATTCAAAATTCTAATATTTTGAAATCCAGCTTCTTGTATGCTCTTAAAGTAATTTTCCTTTGTTAATGCTCCATCAATGCAGCTACACCAATCTTCTTCGTTGATTGATTCTCCATTAACTTGTTTGCTTGTAACTAAATCATAAATTATAATTCTTCCTTTTCCATCTTTCTTTAAAATTCGATATATCTCTTTGAAAGTTTTTACCTTATCAGTAGCCAAGTTGATAACACAATTACTTATTGCAACGTCCACGGAATTTTCTTCTACTGGAATGGCATCTTCTATGTCTCCTTTTCGAAACTCAACACTGGTAAATCCATTTTCCTTGGCGGCAGAAGTTGCTATATGTAGCATCTCATCAGTAAAGTCTATTCCAATCACTTTACCACTATCCTTAACTTCTCTTGACGCCAGGAATGCATCTATTCCGGCACCCGAACCTAAATCTACCACAATTTCTCCTGTCTTCAAATTAGCGAAATTAATTGGAGCTCCACAGCCTAGACCAAGTATCGATGATTTTGGTATGGATTCTAATGTCGTGCTATTATAGCCGACGGCAACTGACGATATTTTGGGATCGGCCTCAGTAGAGCTGCAGCACTGAGGCCCGGAACAACTCTCTGAATTGCCTTCTAAGGCAATTTTCCCGTATCGTTCTTTAATTTTTGCCTTCAACGTCTCTTGTTTCACAGCATTATTGTTTACTACAGAAACTATTTAAATTGTTGAGAATACTTTAGTAAACTAGGAGACATGCCGGAAACAAGGGGACAAGGAGTAAACCAACTCCCAATGTATAAGAATGAGTGTAGTTTTGAAGGATATAATGCAACCATATTGATGAAAGAAACAGCTAAAATTCGGAAGTTAATTACCAAAAGGGGAACGATGGAGATGTTAATACCTCTCTGTTGCTCCACACAGCCAGTAAGATACAAGGAGTTCAGAAAATTACTGAAAGGGTTTAGCAGTAAGACACTAGCCCGCAGATTAAAGGAATTAGAAGAAGGTAAAATATTAGAAAGACTAGCATACAACGAAATACCTCCCCGAGTAGAATACAGACTTACTACTAAGGGACAAGAATTAGTAGAATCAGTAATAAACTTGATGCAATGGATGAGAAAGTGGTCGAACTCTAAATCATGACGTGCAACAAATATCCTTACTTTCACATTTGCAATTTGCAGGTTCTTTTAGACTTATCGGACAAATCATTGTACCACAATCTACACAGGTATTAGCACAGAAAGTATATTTGCTAGTCTATTTCTTACCAATTGGAATTAATTCATTTTCGACAAAATTCTGAAAATCAGGATCGAACCATTTCTCCATGTCAATGTTAGTTTTCCATAAATCTTTTATCGTGCCTTGTTCAAAAGCACTCTTCTTCCACCGCAACCATCCGGTCCATTCATTATCGCTTAATACCTTTCTTTTCCGCATATGAAATACATGTGCAAATGTAAATAGAATATCGTATGCGTACGCAACTTCCGGTGAATTTGCGTCAACCTTGCTTACTACCTTTATCAGTTCAGGGGATCTAATTACTATCTGGTGTAATGCATGCATTCTCTCTGCCAAATCGTTCAAGACCTTCGTTTCAATATCTACAGATAGAACCTGCATTTGTTTCCTAGAAAAATACAGAATCACAAACAGCGTTGCAATTATTCCTATTGCTTCTCCGATGCCAAAGTATTCAGCTATACCAATTTCAGTCATTAATTAGACATTATGAAATATACATTCATAACCATATCTGAATTAACAGTCAAGTCTTTGAACCAACCTTTAGTGTCAAAAATGGTCCTCAAAGTTTGCATTGAGATCATCCTCGCTGAACCAAACTCGAAGAAGCAAAGAAAAAGCTAAATACCAAGTTAATAGTATCCTACTGTATGCATGGTTCAAATCCCGACGTCCGAAGACTTTAACTTGTTACTGCTCGAATCATCAGACTTGTAAATTTCCAAATTCTCATTCGTGGTAGATATAGAAGATCTCATCAAGTAGTTATGTTTGAGATAAATTGCATGAAAGAAGAAAAGCCTTAAGACTTACGATTTACATCTTTTAGGTAGGCCTAAATTGTGAAAATCTTACTTACTGGATTCGAACCATTTGGTGATCTAAAAGTAAATCCTTCACAGGCTATATTAGAAAGGATAACGGATGGGCACACGCTTTGTAATCTTCATGAAATTAATACAGTAATACTTCCAGTAAGATTTGATTCTGCTGGCGCTAGAATTAAAAAGACAATTCAAGAATTCAAACCTGACGCAATATTGTCTCTAGGATTGTCAGAAGGTAGCGATTCAATAACTCTTGAAAGAAAAGCAATGAATTTGAAACAAGATGTTGACGTGCGCAATACGAAAAATATTAATGGTCCTAAATTAATACTCCTTGGACGTCCAATTAGCTATAAGTCTACTTTACCATTGGAGAGAATTTTTAGGTCATTAAAGGACAGAAATATCCCAGTAACAATGTCTGATGATGCAGGAAAATATATCTGCAATTATGTTTTTTACTTGGCATGCCATCAAATAAAACTTCTTAAAAATGTTGGTAAAGCTGGATTCATTCATGTTCCCCTTATGTCGGAACAAATGTTGGAGTCGACATCGGATGTTCCTAGCCTTCCACTTAACCTAATGGTGAACGCCATTGAATCTTGTATAGAAATTATTATTACGTCCTTTAGACTATGACAAATTCTCGGGACAAGGGGATTCAGAGCTTGAAGAATCCTACCGAATGGCAGGTAATCATGCTCTCCGCATACTTCACTAACTATGATCCATTCAAACCGGACCGTGTGAAATACTGGCGACTGGCAGATCGCCTCGTCACTAAGCGTGGCTTGAGTGTAAAACAACTCAACATCTGGCTCAAGTCCCGATCCTAGCTACTAATTTTTTCGCAGTTCAATTCCTTTACTAATTTCTGATATTGTTTTAGCAATAATAATAGTTGATCATTACTTATATAACACCCTCAATTGTGTATTTCAACAATAATAAATGACAATGCATAGTGAATCATTCCGGTCAATAAGCAAAATAACAAAATGGTTGGTGATCTTGAGTATTGCAACTATAGTTATCGCTCTCATAAATACTGGAGCTTTTTTTGCAATTAATTATCAGACCAGAGATGTACAATTGCAAAGTACAGATCTTGTTTTTCTAATTATTGCGGCCTTAATCTTGGTAATAGAGATTGTTGCTCTTATTATGACCCTATATTGGTTCTATAGAGCAAACAAAAACATACACGTGTTTGGTGCTAAAGAGGTATCTTCACCTATAATGGCAGTAGTATGGTGGTTTATTCCAATACTAGATTTATGGAAACCACATAGCGTTGCTCAACAAATATGGAAGGCAAGCAATCCTCAAATAATTCTTTCAAATGGTATCGAATGGAAAAACTCCCCCAGCTCAAACGTCATAATAATATGGTGGGTACTATTTTTATTGAGTATTTTTATAGGAATCGCCGGAGAATTTTTTATACCTCCTGAAAGTGAACAACTGTTATACAATAATACTTACACAGAACAATCGATGCCGTTTTATGAGGGATTATTAAATATAGTATCGACTATCCTTGCGATAGTATCCACTTTCTTTTTTATACGGATAATAAGACAGATATCTACCTGGCAAGAAATTAAGTCTGGTAAGTCCATTTAATATCTGCAATAGGCAAGTAAATCGCATCAATGATTGTCATGTTAATAGCGACCGTCTTGCTGGTTTTTGGTATAAACTCACTTCTTACCCCTGCTGCTGACTTTGGATGTCTCATTTAAAGTTACAAATGAAGGAAACAATCTATTTACTGTTGTTTTCGCATACTTTCTGAATGGGTATTCAAATGTAGTGCCATTTTACCAGATGTTCTGACTCTGAAGCAATAAATCCAGCACCTAAAGAAAAACTTACGGCCCACAGGATTGCCGCTTCCTGTGACATCCTGTGACACCATCCATAGTTGATGAAACAATTAATCGTTCTGTTTCACTCTAAGGCAATTGCTGATGGCTGGAGTTGAATGCTAAAACACCTGGGATTTCTGCACCAAGACAAAATCCTCTCTGACACTTCTTCCCGCTATTGCCTCCATTATAGGAAAGTTAAACAAATTATTGCCGTGTCACAAGGTTTTTGGCTCATATATAGGGAATCTTTTGCCATTTGTGACATGAATGAAAAATACTTGAGATGATTTTCATACTTGATATCTTGAGGTGAATTTTTAGCAAGTTAGTATTGTATAATGTGGCGAAAAATTGATTTGGTGCTTAACGTACTATATCATCTAGATGTTAAGACTTGCTGTAATTCTAGCCACGGTTGCTGTGGTAGCGACTCATTCCCTACTATTTCAACAAGGAGCTAATGGGCAACAAGAGTTGAGTATTCAGGTGTGGTTGGCAGATGTCAAACCCGATACTGGAATGGTCCAAGTCTGCGTCGATATTCCTGATACTGGGGCTTCTAAGTGTAAAAAGTTTGATGGTAGTGCTAGCAAAAAAGAATCACTAGGGGTTTCTTCCGACCCTACAATCATTGACGCAGGAATTTATAAACTGGGACTTGAGAGAGCTAAAGAAAACTCGACACTGATTGGATGTGTGTATGTTTTCAAGGATGATACAGGTTACTGTGCGAAGGATAAAATTTCGCCAATAAACGAAACCCACGCAATCATGTTGTTCACAAAGGTCAAGCCAGTCTTCTATGATAAGGAGACTGGGAGGCTATACAGATATGGACAATGTTACTTTGAAAATGAAAGTACCAAGTACTGTGTAGAAGACGAGGGAATACAATATCCTCAATTAAAAAAATAATCTCGAACACATTATCTTTATCAGATTGTTTGTTTATGATAATTGTCATGTCATGAAGAATTAATTGTTGTTCTTTTAATACTTTGATATATATTCGTTGATTTACACCAAATCCTCTAATTGGGATACAAATTGAAATGAGAAAAAATGAAATGAGGAATTGATCCTGATTGGATAGTAAATTACTCCATGAAATTTAAGATCTCCTAATTTCTCTAAGACTTGCACAAAAGGCTTTAGTATTTTCATCCGCATTGTCCATCCTAAATTCTGTCAGGCTACCATGGGTTTTCAAGAAAGGAGGCTTAGTGTCGGGCAACTTCTTGCTTCCGAACTGGCCCGTGTCAATACCATGGTATCTTAACAACCAGTTGTTGTCAGTCACGAGTTTCCCATTTTCAATTCTAGCTAACGGATCAAACCAGGACCAAAATTCAACTCCTTTACCATCTTCGGTATTGAGCAATGCTGCCTTAAATCCCATAACCTTACCAATCCACTTTGGAAATTCATTTTCCTCATCTATCGTACTCTTGGCATATTTAGGATGAGGGTGTTCTTTCTGGAAATTATTGCATTTACCTCCTTCGTACTCATAATGAAAGATATAACATTTAGCAGTCTTCACTAAAACTTTTTTTGGAGTATTTTTATTTACTGCTGGATGAGGCCCGCCCCGCAATTTGATACTATGTCCAGACCCACTTTGGCATTTACCGATGCCATCAATACCTTCAGAATATTCTGGATTGAGTCTTGGTAAAAGAACATATATCGTTACTTCTTGGTCAGGTTTTAATTTTTTATTGAATTTAAAAGTTTTTCTCCTAATCTTTACTCCTGGAATACTACTATATCCGTGTTCCGTAAATGTCTCGCCCCACTCAGGACCGTCTTGTATTATAGTAACGCCACCTTCCAAGTCTGGAAATTTCTTTACAATTCCAAATTGATCAAGTTCTGTGCCACTCATTAGCCATTGATCTCCAAACCAACTATATAGGAATTCCCATAATGCAGTTATTATTAATAATATTCTCAGATTATAATATTGCGATGAGCATAAGAAAGGGACCTGAACCAAACATCTTTTAACTGCAGAAATTTCTAGTACTCTTATAGAGAGGACTATTATTGGTATCTAGAGCAAGACAAGCCTACTAATTAACATCTACTCTGATCTTCGTTCCCTATCTCGATTAATTTCTTTTTTAACCTTGTCTTCTTGTTGATGCTTTCATAGCGACTAAAACAAAAATTCCTGAAAACGCTAGAAAAGCGACTAGTTGGATAGCAATATTCAAACCAAAAAAGTCCGCAATAGATCCTATCCCTATTGCTCCAAGTACAAACTCCAAAATCCATAAACAGCTAATGATGTCACATTCTATTTAGGATGAGCCACATCGTTTATAGTGGCCGGTAATATTGGATACACTAGTGCAGTGCCCAATCCAATCAACGCCATGCCTAATATCCAAGCCAGCATAAAATTAGTAAATTGACAATTCGTTTTAATTTCGTTTCAAAACTTAAAAGCGAGCGCAACAAGCGAAAAACTAATTTCTAGAAATGCTAAAAAGGATCCGATTATTGACAAATTTAGGATGGGTGAACCATATTGTAATGACCCGCGTTGCGAGAGGAATAGGAATGGAGAGAGGCATAAGGCACACCTTACAAATGAAAATCAAGCGAGAATCTTCGTTGGCGAAAATTATTGTAATGATCCACGGTGTAAGAGGAATAGGAACGGAGAGAGACATGAAGCACACATCGAGAGTATTATTTCAAAAGAAACGACTGTTGAAAAACTCTTTGATACTCCTGAAAGAAATACATATTCATACTGTAATGACCCAAGATGTCAGACAAACAGAAACGGAGAGAGACATAGACCGCATTCTCCAGACAATCCAGATTCTTATTATATTAAATATAAGGGAGGACACAAAGCATATCCTAGCCCAACTGCCACTAGAATGCACTTTTATGAAGATAGAATAGTGGTTGACAATCCCGAGCTAGTTATCCCATATAGATTTATGAAAAACATCGAAAATATACATGAAATGAGAATCTCGGCGTTGAGAGTAGTCGTTCTTGGCCTAATTTTCGTTCCCCTTGCCATATTTGGTGCTATGTGGAAAAAGAATCATATCTACACAATAATTCGGTTCAGAGATGATGACGACGATGACCAAAAGATAGTAGTGGATTTCGATAAAAATCTCGATTCGGCTCAATCAGTAATATATAAGAGAATGTTGGAATTCCGCAGAGCAAGGAAATTGTTTCAGAATTTAGACATGTAAGATCCGGCAAAATCATTTTTTCAAATATCCGTATTCAATTTTGAATTATTGAATTTATTTTAGGATTTTGAGCTCAAGATAATGTTTATCAAAAAGAACTTTTAAGACTCTTAAACGTGCACTCTTTATTTGTAAACTGTCTACATTTGTCACTGTGTCTCCACTGGCCGTTGTTAAAATATTCCAGATGTCTAATATTATCTCTGTTTGTGGTGATCCGCTGTTCGCCATTTTTGGCAGTCTTTGACTTTGGCATAATCTCAACTCCTCTTCTCATAATAATCAATTAGAGTTGTTA
>JALYLJ010000146.1 GCA_030774295.1 Thermoproteota archaeon | reverse complement strand
CCATCCAAGGTTGTAAAGTTCCATTAGAGCCTTGCCACAACTAGATGTATTTCCTAATGCGCCTCCCGGATAAACAATCCAGTCCGGTGGATTCCAATCAAGGTATTCTAATGCTCTGTAAACTATTGTCTTCTGTCCTTCAATCCTGAAGGGGTTGATGGAATTTACCGTGTACGCGCCTAGGTGTTGAGCTTGATTCAATGAATATGTGAGAGCATCATCAAAGTTGCCGTCAATCTCAATCACCTGAGCACCAAACTGGAATGCTTGACCTAGTTTGCCCGGTGCTATTTCCCCTTTTGGTACAAATACTTCACATTCAATATTTTCATTTGCTGCATACATTGCCGCAGAGGCCGCAGTATTTCCTGTAGAAGCACAAATGATCCTCTGTATGTTTATCATTTTTGCATGAGTAACGGCGGTCGACATTCCGTTGTCCTTGAATGAACCACTAGGGTTGTACCCTTCAGGCTGTAGTAACAGCGAATCGTTATTCATTAGGGAATATTCTGAGACTTTTTTCATTTTGTATGGTTTAGATTGCCTACCTTCAGAACCATCAAGTGAAACAAGTATCCTAGAACATTGATCAAAATCTTCTGTGTCTAGATGTGCAAAATTAATTAATTCTCGGAATCTCCACACCCCGCTTTCATTGTAGATGTTTCCTCCATGGTTTCTGCGCTGGTAAAAGACCTCAACTAATTCCCGGGAATAATTTTTTTGGTAAATAATATCCAAAAACGAGCCACACTTGCAAACAAGGGTATTATTATTAATTTCATAAGTCAGATTACACGATGGATTTATACATTTTTTGAATGGTCTGCCTCCCCTATCATCCATGGATTATTCCCTAGAAAAAAAGATATTTAGACGTTTACGATTTGCGGAATCAGGAAATATATAATTCATAAGGGAGGAAATGCTCCGCAGGTATAACAATACTTGGGATACGATAAACAGGAGCTGCAAAACGAACATCGGTTTGTATCACACGACTCTTTTGCAGGATTTCCAAAAAATGATTCATATACCCTGTAATAATAGAGATGCTCCTTATTTTTCACTTTGACTTTGTCTACTAGGACCCGTTCAGATTCGTTCTTAAATTCTTCATCATCTATTAGGTCGTGAAACTTGACTGAGATTTTTTGAAAGCCCGAACCTTGTTCCAGAGCCATCTTGTTTCTCCAAACTGTCGACCCAAGCTCCTCTACAAACGTCTTTCTTAGAATGAATTTTCCCCACTTCTTATTTTCATATTCTCCCACCTTTTCATTAATTCCAATCGAAGTGGCGAGGTCGTATAGCGGTTTTTCCAAATATGGTGTGTTGACCACTACACCCAATGTTTCTCCTATTTTTTGTGAAGAGAATCTCATTATGGTCCACAGATCCTCCAAAATTAACTGTAATTTTCGCAAGTTTGAGAAGTACCTATGCAAGTAGTTGTATCCGGCGAATAATTCATCAGCACCATCCCCCGTGACTATGCTCCTGAAACCCTGATCTTTTGATGTTTTTATACCAAAATAAATGACGGCCGAATTCCTTATTTCCAAAGGATCGAATGTCTTGAATGTTTTAACAATATGTGGTACTACATTTACGATATCATCAAAATCGACAACACATTCAATATGATTTTCGCTATATTTTCTTGCTATTTTTCTTGCATGCGCCAGATCCGCTGAATCAGTTCCCAAAGACGTCACAATACTTAGTTTGGGCTTCATTAAACAAGCCAGGATACTGCTATCTAATCCACCAGATAAGAGCAAAGAACTATCATAGTATTTGTTCACAATTTCTTTCAGCTTTTCTTTTAGTGCTCTTTGGGTATATGAAAGCGACAATATTTGATAAGACTAGCGGTCTTTGCGAATAAAAATTTGGCTATGAAAAAGAATTCATTTCATTGCCGCTGTGCCATTGTGTTCACGTAATAGTTCCAAACCTTCCTTTGTGATGTAGTACTGCTTGGATTTTTTTATAACATAACGAACCATTCTGCCAAGATGATAGTAAATTGAACCAGTGGACAGATCCGTCGCATATTTTATTTCAGTAAATCCCGCTGATCCATCACTGTCAACGATTGCCTGCAAAATTTTTATTCGTGTTCTCCTCGCGCGGAGCTGTGTTTCACCTATCAACAAAAATTTTATGTTAATAAATTATTTATGCCTTTCTGAATAGAGTTCTGGTAACTTAGGGAGTTGAAAGTTTTTTAACCAACCCTTAGGATACAGAGATTATGGTAGAACTAGGCTCATTAGACCAAACCCATATCATAGTAGCCATTATTACAGGTGTTTCAGGACTAATAATTTCCGCCGTTCTGGCAATAAAGGAAATCTATTTCAGTTTTTTATTAAGGCTAAGTTATCAATAGAATATGACTCCGAATTAGGTGGAACGTGTGTCCAAGAAGGTTGGGCATATTATAGGGATAAAGAACATGGAATAACACATGGTTCACATAGAAGGTATTACAAAGTAGTAATCAGAAATAAGGGAGGAGGGATTGCCGAAAACTGTGTTGCGTTCCTATCTCTAATCCCGTCTGATTCTAATGCAAAAATATTACCGTCTCCCGAAGATAAACCTCTCATGTGGGATAATGGAGATACTTATAGGACTATCGGCGCAAAGAAGGGAAAAGCGATATTGAATTTAGTATTTTCACAAGAGGATTTTAGAGGTGTCCAAGTAAAAGAAAGCGGAGGCGGTCATGCCTCAGAAGAAGAAAAAATATACGCCAAAATATCCACTCCCAATTCCATTAACTATGTGTTCCCATCTGCAATTATAGGTTATGCGGAAGATGGATTAAGAATTGGAGATACCTATTTTAGATTGAACGTAAGTACAATACATGGCGAATTTATTGAAGCAATTATTCGTGTCACTGTAACAAGTAATTGGCGTGAATTAACATTAGTAAAAACAGACTAGAGATTACTAGCATTTTGAATCAATGTCAACAACCTGTTTTCACCTTCAACTTTGATTCCAGATGCTTCTGCTGGTGTTTTCCCTAATTTAGAATGTTCTCTGCAAAAGTTATAATGAATTTTCATTGCTTCAAGAATCTTCTGTGCTGTTTCTTTTGTCTGCATTCCACGCATGATTTTTTCCCTTTCTCTTACAGTTCCATTCAAACGTTCTACTACAGAGTTTAATCCTTCATTTCTTACTGATATACTTCTAATGTTCTTAACTCTAGGATTGCTTACAGTAAAATATTCTCTATTAAACGCTTCATTGTAAGAGTGTAATCCGTCATGTATTATTGCTTTAGGCGTTACTGTTTTTAGTTTCGCATCCTGAAATACTTTTCTAGCATCCACGACTTCCCTACGCTGACTAACAATACCGCTAATCCAGAATTTAGTCCCATTATCCATTAAATTCCATAGCCATTGATAATGACCCATTTCATGTTT
>JALYLJ010000145.1 GCA_030774295.1 Thermoproteota archaeon | reverse complement strand
GGGTATAGATGGATCGGGAAAATCTACCCAACTTAGATTACTGGAGAAATGGCTCATTTCAAGGAACATACCGGTATTTTTCACAGAATGGAATTCGTCTGAAACCGTCAAACAAATCACGAAAAAGGGAAAGAAAAGTGGCAGATTAACACCAATCACCTTCTCACTATTACATGCTACTGATTTTGCAGATAGATATGAAAGGAATATTCTGCCGCTCCTACATGCCGGTTATATTGTTTTGGCTGATCGTTATGTTTATACTGCTTATGCAAGAGATATAGTTAGGGGTTGCAATCCTAATTGGGTCAAGAAACTTTACGAATTTGCAATAAAACCAGAAATTGTGTTCTATTTTAAAGTACCTATAGATATAGCCGTGGATAGAATACTTGCTGGGAGACCAAGGTTAAAGTATTATGAAGCTGGGATGGACTTAAATTTAAGTAATGATCCTTACGAGAGTTACAGGATCTTTCAAAGTAGAATTATTGATCAATATGAATCTTTATCCATATCAGAGAACTTTACTATTGTAGATGGCACAATGGAGATTGAGGAATCACAAAGCTTTTTGAGATCAATAGTCAGCAAGCTTTTACCCTTGAATATTACTAAAAACCCTAGGAGAGTTACAAGAATATGAATCTCAAATCAATAAAGTCACTAAAAGGTAAGAAGATGAGAAATGCAGTTTTTTACGGACATGCTATTCCCTACCTGGAAGATATTGAAATTAAGGGAAGATTTATCATAATAGAAGGTCCTGATGCTTCTGGTAGAAGTACACAAATTGAACTATTATCCTCAAAACTTGAAGCAGATGGTCATGCAGTACTTAATGCAGGGTTAAGACGTTCGGAATTAATAGGGCAGGGAATATTGGAAGCCAAGAGAAATTTTGTGCTAGGACGAAAGACTATTAGCCTATTTTACGCAGCAGATTTTGCGGATCAATTAGAGAACAAGATAATCCCTGGATTAAGATCAGGCTACATAGTTCTATCTGATAGGTACATTTATACTCTGATGGCGAGAGAAGCAGTGCGTGGAATAAGTAGCTCATGGTCCCATAATCTATATGGTTTTGCTCTTAGGCCAGATATAGTATTTTATCTTGACGTTGATCCGAATGAGCTTGTTCACAGAGTATTCAAAAAGAATTCTTATCTGGACTATTATGAGTCGGGTACCGATCTTAGATTATCCGATAATATGTTGGAATCATTTGTTATGTATCAAAAGCTATTAAGTAAAGAATTTAAGCGAATGCAAAAACGCTATAACATAGTATCTATAGATGGTAATAGATCAATAAGTGAGATAAATGAGGATCTTCAAAGAAGGATTGATGATTATCTTCAAAGTTTGAAAGTTTGAATTATAACAGCTAATTTAGAATGAAAAATTCGCCACCTAAATGAATATGAATAATGAATCCTCTTTAAAAATATGTTATCAAGTCTGCCCGTGCCTCTTATAGAGATAGTGAAAAGGTTCAAGCAGGAACTCATAACTCAGACATTGCCAAACTACAATTACTGAACTTTAGGTTAGGATTGGGACAATGCTCACTAGAAAGTAATTTATTTGGAGGTAGATTGATAAAAATCAATGGAATTATTTATCTTGAGACATGGGGAGGCTGGCCAAAGATCATCAATGGCCAGTGATCGTATTCGTCCTTTGACTTCAGCTGGCAAAGCTGAGATTTATGAAATTGCAAAAGCCCTAAAAATAATTGGATTAAAATTTGATATAGTCGTTACCAGTCCACTTAAAAGGGCCTACGATACGGCAATGATAGTCTCTGATATTTTCAACATTGGTAATAAAGTTCAGGTATGGAATGAGTTAGCTCCTGAAGGACAAAGAATCGAAGTATATCGCAAAATATCCCACTTAAGAGAGGAACATACTGTACTAATTGTTGGACATCAACCTCTGCTTGGTCAAATGGTCAATGACATGATTCATAACGAAAAATCTAATGCTTGTAATTTACTCTTGAAAAAAGGGGGAGTAGTGCGAATAAGACTACTTAGAAAGAGTAACGTACCTAAAGGTGAGCTTAGGTGGTTGTTAACACCTAGAATATTAAAAAATATATACAAAAAGGATATCAAATGATATTATCAATAATACTATGTTATCAATGTCGGACACACTCATTGAATTTTTATCATACTATGGGTTGAGCAAATGAATTATCATTTCCATCACCAAATTTTTTCATACTAACTAACTATGAAAACCGAATTTAAGAATAAAAATTAATGTCAATAGTGTATTATAATGAACAATACTCAATTATACAATAGCTTCATTTGAGTTAATAAAAAATAAAAATGCTTTTATCGTTATTAGTCATTAGAACTTAATTCCTTGGGTCGCCATAAGTTGAGCAATTCACCTCTTACTTGAGAATCTATCTCATTCCAGGAAGCTATTGAA
>JALYLJ010000144.1 GCA_030774295.1 Thermoproteota archaeon | reverse complement strand
GTTTACGCACTAATTCAAGGTTTTTAATGTCTTCTTCAATAGACACGACATTAGGTTCCATTACCATTGGTATTTCTCCTATTATTTTGTGATTAATTATTGTTTTAAATCCTTCAATTCCTATTTTACCATGACCAACTAGCTCGTGCCTGTCAAGATGAGAACCAATTTCATATTTGGAATCGTTCAAATGAATAAATTTGAGGACTTCAAGACCAACTTTTTCGTCAAATTCACTAAAAAATTGTTTACAGGCTTTTTCGGTACTCAAATCATATCCAGATGCAAATGCATGACACGTATCTAAACACACGCAATATGTCCTACTTGAAAGTTTGTCAAGAATTTCTCCTAATTCTTCAAGTTTGCTACCTATACTACCTTTTTGACCCGCACTGTTTTCTAACAAAATGGTAACATCCAATTTCCTTTTGAATTCCGATTTATAATTATCAACCGCTTCTTCACAACTTTTTAACAACTGTTTAATTCCGTTATCCTTCCCCAGCTCCTTATGACTTCCAAGATGTATGACAAGAAATTCAATACCTATTCGGGAACATCTTATTAACTCATCTGTAAAGGATTTCTTTGATTTTTCATATAATTCGCCATCGGGGCCAGATAAGTTTGGTAAATAAGGCATATGCACCGCAACTGAATCCTTTTGAATTCCACTTTTTTTCAAATTGGTCTTGAATAAATCGACTTGAGTGTCAACGAGATCTTTCATCTGCCATTGTCTGGGGCTCCTTGTAAATATCTGAAACGCTGTGCATCCAATCTCAACTGCATTTGAAATGGAGTTTTGTATCCCACCGGCACTTGAAACGTGAAATCCAACCTTAAGACTCAATTGCTTCTTTGTTTGTTACTTTGATATTAAGGATTTGTATTTATTTTTATTACAGTATTTCGTATTAATGTCAAATCAAAATTGTCAATAAAATTGGGATCGTCTGAACTGGCGAAATATCCTTTCTTACAAGAAGCTTCTGAATACATCCAGGAGACAAAGTTTGATTTTGAGGAATTTGATCGTCCTGAAATGACGCATATTATTAACAGAGCTGTAGACAAATTGGAAAATGAGCTCAAGGGAAAAATTTACTCGAACTTGGATGAATACGAAATAGAAATTATGACATTTTTGGTCTCTCTGTTGCTCATAAAATCAATTGGGCTGGAAGAAATATCAAGGAAATGTTCTCTGTTCGAAGCCATGAGGGTGGAAAAATTCCTGTCTACAGATTTGAGCACAGAGAGATCTCTACAAAAAAAGAGACTACTTGTTCAAAAGATCTTTAAAGAGTTATTCAAAATCGATATAGATGTAGATTCAACTTCGAGTATTTGTAAGTTGAGTGTTCCCGACTATCTTCAAAGAGCTTCTAAGATGAACGAGCAAGAATGGAAATTGATAAACAGATCGGTAAAAGATGGGTATGTTTATCTTGATACTGATGAAGCTGTAAGGTTAATCCGAAATGAATTAAGCAATTTAATTTATACTCGCATAAAAAATATGAAAGTCTACGAAGTACCGCTTTTAATTAAATCAAAGGCTGACGAACTGCGAAAAAAATATTCAGGACGATACGTTTACAGGAATCAATTTAAAATTTTGGAATATCCACCTTGCATAAAACACGCCATGGAGATAATAAACAAGGGAGAAAATCTTCCACATTCTGCTAGATTCATGTTAGCCACCTATTTGCTAGCAATTGGTAAAACAGAAGAGGATGTAATTGAAATATTCAAGAATTCTCCTGACTATAACGAAAAAATAACAAGATATCAGGTAGCGCACTTGGCAGGAAAGAAGGGAAGTCACATAAAATACTCCGTACCTTCTTGCGATCGACTAAGAAGCGAAGATTTATGCTTTGCAGTTAAAGAATGCGAAAACCTGGTAAATCCAATTCAATTTGGAAGAAGGAAACTAGTATAATTGAATCAATTAGAATTTGCAGGTGAAAATACTAAATTTCTCAAAAACGTGTTTAGAAAATACTATTTTGAAAACAAGAATTTCCCATATCTGTATTCAATGGAAAAAAGGGAGTTTGGATACAGAAAATTTGACTCTATAGTTGTTAGACATCTGTCATTTAAGACAATGGGAGAGCTCGTAGCGGAATTAGTACGAAACGTTCCTCTGGATGTGTATTCC
>JALYLJ010000143.1 GCA_030774295.1 Thermoproteota archaeon | reverse complement strand
CTGGGTTGCCAGATAATACTTCAAGTTGACTCTTAGTCCTACATTTTGGACATTTTCCGTAAATAGTCTTCTTAGGTATGACACTACTTTATGTAGACATTATTTATACTGTTAGCATCATCAAAGTAATGAATAAAATCAAACGTTGTATCCATTGCGATCGAATCAAACCAATTTAGCTTCTTTCTCGAAAATAATGACTTATTCGCACAAGTTATGTCAGAACTTGATTTTAACCAGAAGAGTCATAAGATTTGACGATTTATACTTTACCATAATAAAAATGTCCATCACAATCCTAGTAAAATCACTATTTGTCAGACTTTCAAAACATATTCAATCTTAAGTATCAAGAGGAGTCCTGCATTGGCAAAGAATATTGAAAAACGGGACGGGAGTAGACCCAAAGACCAATTGGGACTTTAAATTATCTATACAGGAAAAATGCAATAACAAACTTGAAGGACCCCCATTCAAAAGGGAAAGGAAATTTACGAACCATTCATATTCTGTTACAAGAATGAGTAAAACAACTAATCCTAATCATGTAACATCTATAAGTACATCCTTTCGGTCAATCTATTTGTAGTTTTAATTAAAAAAACGTAATTCGTTGAAAGGTTATTTGCTCTCTTGCACCTCTGGCGTACCGGTTTGTTTTTCGAGTGGATCCACCTTAATTGGTTTGCTAAAATCAAAATTATGTCTCCCGTCCTCCTGAGAGAGACTAGAACACGGATTATTATTTTCGACATAATTTAACCATTTTGTGCCGCATAAACGACATTTGAAATCATGCGTCTCCATTATGTTGTACCTCATTTTCTATCTACTTTGTAATAGATTATCTATGCTATAACGTTTCAATAAAATTTATGGTGATAAGGTTGATTGTTAGATTCAGATAGGTATTGATATTAATCAGGGATTTCTAACAAGTTGGCTAAGAATTTTTATCTTGTACCATCATGTGTGAATGTGTGAATGTGAGACGCGAATCTGACGGCAATATTTTCTGAACATTGAAGGAAAGGATAAAAATCCCTTTACTATTATGAGGGTAAAGCAAAATAACTGAAACTATTCATGAATGCAAGTCCTCCACATTAGCTGTTTGGTTAGGACAGAATAATTGATTATTATTATCATTAATAACTTCGTGGCCATTATTGTTTCTTTCCAAAATCTGCCATAGATTTTCTTGAAGTCTCAATAGCTTTTTTCCTTCTTGGTTGTATCACGAGAATGTATAATGATCCTACAACATATACAGATAGTAGTATTAATTGTGCGATAGTAGTCTCTAGTGTTGGATGAATTCCAGTCATCTTTGCTAGATTAATATCGAGTCTCGGGATAATTCCAATCATATGTGTAGTAGAAATGTATCCAACCTCCTGAAAAGACCTTACAGCATTTCCAATAAATGCTATTGACATGTAAGCTCCAACACCCATAGTTAATCCAAATAGAACTCTAAGAGGTAATTTCTTGCCTATCCTTTTTATTAGAAAAACAATTCCTAGTATTACTGCCAGACCTATTAGTAAACCAGCTATAACATACCATTCCATATACTTGGCAAATGATAGCATTGCCTGATAGAAAAGAACAGTTTCAAAACCCTCTCTATAAACGGTAAAGAATGAAAGCATGATAAAAACCGTTACACTTCCTGTTGTGGTAGCATGCCACACTTTCGCTTTGACAAATTCAATCCATTTCTTTGTTTCAACTTTATTGAGCACCCAAAAACTGACCCAAAAAAGCACAGCTACTGCCGAAATGCCAGCTATAGCTTCAATTAACTCTCTACTGGCTCCCGATATTTCGATTATGTATTCTGCAATAAACCACGTAAGAGCAGTTCCCGAAGCTGCAATCGCAATACCATAATAAACATGTTTTTTGAAACGATCATTTCTAGATGCTTCGAGATAGGTAAGAATTGCACCAATAATTAATGCTGACTCCAGACCTTCCCTAAATATTATAGTAAATGATGTTGAGAATGCTATAGTCGGAGCAATAACTCCAGTTCCTGTTACGAGTCTTTCAGATTCATCAAGTC
>JALYLJ010000142.1 GCA_030774295.1 Thermoproteota archaeon | reverse complement strand
GCCATAATTGTTATCAATAGAAATGACCATGAACCTCTAAGAAAAAGGTTTTGGTATTAGACACTTGCTTAAGGTCATTGTAAATTCCGAACGTACAAAATTTACTTAGTCCGAAATAATAGATTTTAGTTTCTTAACTATTTTTTCTCCCTCAGGTGTAAGCGAGTAATATCTTACAGCCATTGGTCTTGTTTTTGAAGAGGTCAATAAGCCATATTCACTTGTCACCAGACCGGCCTTTTCTAATTTGGACAGATGAAATGAGATAATCTTCCTATCCACTTTTATCACTTGTTCTAGATTGCTAGCATATGCCTTTTCAGATTCAAGTCGAACAAGAATTTTGAGTCTTACTGGATGTGTCGCTGCATAGATTATCTCATAGATGTCATTATTTTTCTCTTTGGATCTTTTTTTGTCCATTACAATACAATGAATATCCATCTATATAAGATTGTTTTCTAATATACTTTCATTTTTCTTATTACCTATATACTTTCTATACCATAATAGTTACCCTTTTGGGCTAATATGTATCCGCCTATAAACCAGTAAATAAAAAATAAAATCTTACGATTGATACCAATCTAGAATACACATCGCTTCCAAAAAGTCAAATTCATATCGCATAACAATACAGATAGAAGGTCATGGTGGGATTTGGACCCACGGCCTAAGGTTTACAAAACCTTCGCTCTGACCAGGCTGAGCTACATGACCGAGTGACTGAATTAAATTTTTTTTATAACGTAATTAATACTTTGCAGGCAAATAGACACTTGGAATGCACAGCAAGGACGCATAAGAAATTCTAAATAATTATCATTTTCTTATGGTTGAGTCTCTACTCTCGCAAATCCTCATTATTTGGAGATGCGTGTCTTGAGAGGTCTTGCTAAATTGTATTCCCCATTTCGTAAACCAATAATACGTTGTGGATTCCTAAACTATCCCATGTCGTGCTAAAAGCCAGTTTTCATCTTGCCACTAGGTTATGGATATGCCCTGTGTGTGATGTTTCTCTATGCTCACATTCTGTTCCTTCAGGCGGATTTAACTCATCGGCAGATACACAAGCAAAGATTAAATCCCCCTTCTGAATGGTGCCAATTTCAGGAGTCTTATCAAATTCGAATGGAACGATTATGGTGTTGTGTTCTGATTTTTTGAGCAACTCTTTTGCGTTTATTGTCTTTGACTCAAATTCTCCCTTAATCATCGTAACTACTTTAAGATCATTTACGTCTTTTCTATCAGAAAGAGGTATCCAGACTCTAATAGTCGGATTCATTATTTCTGGACCATCTACTGTTTGGAAGGACCCAGTCGACAAGGTCAGCCTTTCCCCAGAACCTATATTTGCAATATTTTTTCCATTCGTATTTTCAATATTGCCCTCAACGCAGGAATAAGATTCCATCTGATTTGTCCCATTTAGGGCATACGCACACGCAAAATATTCATCCCTATCGCCAACACTAACAATGTCATTTTTTTCATTGAATTCAAATGAAACAGAAGTGCTTTTAGAATTTAGATCATTACCTGTCACATTTTTGACTTGGGTATCGCCGTTAGCAGACGCTATAACCTTCAGTTTTTGAGCATTATCCAATTTTTTTAGATTTATTCTAGCATCAATTGTAAATTTTCCAGCCGCAATCACTCTGTGAGTGGATGATGCAAATACAAAGAGTAATAAAATCAGAAAACCGGCCATCGCTAATGCGAGTAAAATCATTGTCTCGTTCTGGATTTGGAATTTATTCATCGTTCTCTATTTTGAGAAAATTGTTTATATAATGGTTTTTTCAAATGTGAGTTTTATTTAAACCATTTATGTAGAATGGACTTACAAAATAAATGGATTCAGCTCTAGGGAGCTGTAATGACAAAAGGAAATATAATTTACTAATTATCTTCATAGAAATCTGCAATTAAACTTGTAGAATGTTGAAAGCTGGACAATTTTAAGAAATGTATTTCAATGCTTAAGATAATAATATCTAGAAAAATACCATGGCGAGATATCTTGTTGTCGTTACAATAGAAAACAAAGAGCAAATAGGAGATCCCGAGGGCGAGACAATCAAAAAGGATCTAATTCTTAAAAGTGGATACTCAAACGTCGAGTCGGTCAGGTCTGCCAGATGTTATAACATTATCATTAATACAGAAACGGAAAATGATGCAAAAAAAGAGGTAACAAAACTCTGTGAAGAACTAAGAATCTATAACCCCATTGTCAGCAATTGCACAATAGGCCCTATAAGCAAATTAAGCAAGTAACTAAATTCTTGAAATTTCTCAAACTATGAGAAAGTCACAAGATATTACATTCTTTCCAGAGGTGTTATGCCGAGTAATGAAAGATTAATTCTCATTATTTGACGGATTGCTTCAACTAGTGTGATTCTTGCTTTGGACGTATTTGCATTGCTTTCTTTCACTATCGGTAATTTTTCATAAAAAAGGTTGAACAAGGTTGCCAGCTCGTACACGTACTGTGCGACGAGTTTTGGCTCCAGGTTTTTAGTCGTATTCTCGATAGTCATTTCAAATTTTGACAGATGTTTTAGTATTCGCTGTTCAATCTTTTCTGAAAGGTACTTTACATCACCATCAAATGTTTTTTCATTTGCTTTCTCTATTAATCGGCAGCATCGCGCATATGCATATTGCAAATATGGCCCAGAATTTCCGTCTAGGCTTAATGAATCATTTAAATCGAATTTTATCTCCTTTTCAAGATCATTTTTAATTAGACTGTATCTCATAGCAGATATTGCTATTTCCTCGGAGGTTCTATCTAGATCGTTTCCGTTAATTTCCGGATTACGTTTCATAGTTTCATCCTTGGCTTTACCATACAAAGTATCAAGTACAAAGTCAGCATCAACATAAATCCCTTTTCTTCCCGACATTTGTATTGATTTTTGATAGTGCGTATTAATCCCCAGACTAGTCGCGGTTCTACTTGAAAGAAGCACAGGACCGTATGACAAATGCAAGTACTTGTTAGGTTTTGATTCAAATTTACTCAATATTTCCTTAATTATTTTTTGTAACCTTGATTGACGATTATCAATGACGGTTATAGAATATTCAGCGGGGAAGAAAATTGGATGATCACTATTTTTTGATTCATCAGATGTAGTAATCCAGAGATCTGTGTCATCCCATTGTTTGATGAATACTCTATAATTAAATGGGTCTTTAATTGTTCCAACCTTTAGTAATGCATACGGGATGTCTTTTGCCACGTACGTTGCGGTTCCGTCACTCCTGACAATGATTTTAGTTCCCTCTTCAATAGAATTAAAAACCCAACAGCCAATATTTTCACCTTCGCTCTCTTTGAATATTATTTTTTCATTTCTCATTTTCTCAAATGTTTTAGCCCATAAGTTGGATCTAATTATATGAGACTCAAAATTTAACAGGTCATATCGAACCTTCATTCTCCAACATGTTCGCAGCTGGTCTGTAAGTACTTTTGATGTAATTTCAGATGCAAATGAAACTATTTCAGTATCTCCAGATTCTAATTTTCTTAATAATGATTTTCTTTTTTCAATTAGGGAAGGATCCTTTTCATATAGTTCGTTAACCTTTACATAAACCTCGTTACCACAATACTTATCAAACTTAATTTTCTTGTCTGATGGTTCTACTGGAAACTTAAGATATAAAAATCCTACCAGAATATCGGCGACTTGTAAACCAGAATCGTCCACATAGTTTAGAACTGTTACATCATGATTTGTTTTATTCAGTATTCTGTACAAAGTATCCCCAATTACAACATTTCTCAGGTGACCTACGTGTAATGATTTATTTGGATTGACGCTGGTGTGTTCAATAATGACTTTAGTTCTTTTGCCCGTATCCAAATTGAGATGGTTCTCTAAAATATCAGATATTATTTCTTTACCAATGAGACCAAAGTTTCCTTTGAAATTAATGTATCCGCTCTCATGTGCAACGACGGATAAAACGTATGAGTGGGATTTTGTTTGTATTGTATCAATATAACGATTACATTGTTCAGCCAGTATTGATGCTATTTCAGACGGCGATTTTTGTAATCGCTTTGGGAGCAAGAATGCAACGTTGCAACTCAAATCACCAAAATTCTCTTTTGTCGGTTCAGTGAGCGTATAACTCTCATTTTGAATATCTAGATGTTTTAGTGCAAATTTTATTGCCTCATTGGCTTCGTTGATAAATTTCCTAAAGCTCATTTCTTATCTCAAATAATTTAAGCTCACATAATCTATAGCATCGCACAATCCTATTCCCTCCTTGCCGTTTACAACGTGGTCTGCGTGTTTCTTTACAGTATCATCAGAGTGGCCCAATGCAATACTCAATCCGCAAATACCAAAAACGGGAATATCAGTTTCGCTATCACCAATCGCCACAACTTCTTTCGGTGCGATATTCAGGAACTTTAGTGCAAGATCCAGTCCTTTTGCTTTATTGACACCTAGTTCATTGATATGAAATGCATATTTACTGTCTACTATATCCAGATCTAAATTTCTCTCTCTTAGTATTTTTTTACCCTCGTTTATGTCAAAAGTTCGTTGCAGGACAACTTCAGACAGCCTAGGAAATACGGGTTTGACATCAACATTTTCCATATGATCTTTTAATATTTCATATCCTTTCAAACACAATTCTTTATTCCCCAGAATTGTATGATCTGAAGGCCCCTTGGAAACAACGCCGCCGTTCTCTCCAATGGCGACCCGAGTAATCCCCAAAAATACTGACAATACGTATGCTTCTACCGAAGATCGGCCTGTAACAAAGAAAACTTTGTAACCTATTTTTTCAAGGAATCTCATTTTTGAGACTGCGGGTAGATATATCATTCCATTCCCGTTCTCTGTCAAAGTTCCATCAATATCTACTGCGAAGGCTTTGACCCTGAGATCTTTGCTAGACAAAGGCATTTTACTGAATAATTCTTTTGAATTTCGCGTATCATTAACTTTTCTAAATATAACATCGATGCACGATACCAAATGTCGATAAGCATACGTCACCCGTGCATTGGTTTTACGCTACACGTTTACGATTAAATATTTCTCCATTTCAATACTGAATGGGTCCGTGGCCCAGTCAGGACAGGGTGCTGATTTTTCAAGCATAAGCCTCCGAAGCCAGAGTTCGTGGGATCGAAGCCCATCGGACCCGCGTCATTTTTTGGCTCCAAACGACCCATCATTTTTTTGTTGCCAGTCATACATGTCGTGAATTTATATGAGCACAATTTGGAAAAAATTAAGGAAGTGAAGAAAAAAACGGGAAATTCCATTTCAAAAGAAGTAGCAATAGATATAGTGGCATCTGCTGAGGGGATTGATGTTCACCCTATACTCAAAGATGAAGAAAGAGAAGAGGAGCTAAAAGAATTTCGCGAGATTATTTCGAAATTTGATTTTGGAAGTAAAGTTGCATCAAGGAAATCGGTTGTAGCTAATTTCAACTCAGAAAAAGTAGAAAGGTCGCCATATGACACACCTCTCGCAAAATTCAAAATTGATTCCGAATTAGTTAGCGATTGTAAAATACATAAGCCGTACAGAAAAGCTATAGGTGAGTCATTACTAATATTAGAAACAAGAATTAGATCTACTTTGAACCTGCCTGAATCATATACTGGAGCATCTCTTGTTGCTGAAGCCAAAAAGAAAGGTGTTTTCAAAAGAACGGTTGTTGCCGAAGAAAATGGATTATACTTCTTATTTATGGGAGCATTCCTTTGGTTAAGAAACCCAACAGGTCACAAAAAAGTTCAATACACAAAGGAGGAGGCTATCAAAGTAGTTCTGTTCACGGATCATCTAATAAAACTCTTTGATGATTTGTTTAACAAACGAATTTAGATAAGGTCTTTCCCAGATGATCTCAAAGATTTCTCATACCAGTTAGTTTCACCTTTAAAATCTACGTCGTTGATTTCAAGTAGTAGCCTGATAGGTTTCATTGACTTTACTGGTACACGGTCAGATTCCTATTGTGCGGCATTTTTCTGAGTGTCGATTTCCATCCTTGAACTTATGTTTTAACATAATATTTCCGTAATTGATGGATTCTATCTCGCATTTCCCACAAACATCTCTAATCATTTCCATGTATCTTAGAAATCTGTAAACCTGTCTTTGTAATGGGCAAAGTGCGATTTCATATGACTGCTCTCTAGAGAGAATGCTTTTCCCATACATACAGTCCTTATAGCTGGCGAACCATTTTCTGATCTTTTTGGATAACTGTTTTATTCATCGGCTCCACTTTTGAATCCAGAAATTGATAGTATGCCTTAAGATCCACATTTAGTTACATTTTCATTGGATCTAATTGGAAATCCTTATATGAGTAAAAAATTCATTCGATTTACACTAACATGAGCACCGAGCTGGTTGTACTACGTGATTATAATAATCAATTAATGAATAGGAGAGAATTACAAGTTATATTTAGAAATGTAGCGGGAAATATTAAGAAGAAAGACGCTATTGAAACAATATCAAAGTCAAATAATGTTGATTCAAAGACAGTTATACCAATAGAAATCAAATGCAATAGAGGAAGTACCGATGTTAAAGGTTTCTTTCACATTTATAAAGATGAAAAAAGCGCAAATGAAACTTTACCAAAATATGTATCAATGAGACTGATCGAAAAGACAGAAAGGAAAAAAATCTTTGATGAAGCTAAAGCCAAGAAACTGAAGGAAAAACAACAGAGTGCAGAAAAGGGCAAGCCAAAGAAATAGTGGTAGAAATGGCAGATAAAAAAAAGGATTCTAAATCTCAAATATATTCCTTCTATGATATTTCTGGTGATAAGGTTACCCGAAAAAAGAGGGATTGTCCTCGATGTGGAAAAGGAGTGTTCATGGCAGAGCACAAAGATAGGAATACCTGTGGCAAATGCGGATTTACCGAATTTAAACAAAAGTCAAAATAATTTCAAGTTAGTTCCCAATTCAAATCTATCTGATTTATTCCCATACTTGACAGTCGTCCTCGCTTACTATGTTCATTATGTCAAAATGGTCACAACTACATTCTTTATGTATTAAATCAGATAAGCAAGGAGATGCGGTACCTCTACCATCTATAAATTCCCTTATTGGAAATCCATTATCACATATCATCGCGAGCTCAAATCTTCTTGAGCTTTTCAACTTTACTTGCATGTCATAAACAAATTTCCAATTTTTGCCCCTTTGGCCTACAAATTCGACTAACATAATCCCGGTATTATTAATGAAATCAAAATTTAATGTTACTATTTTGTCGCTAACTGAGACAAGAGCTTTGACTTTCTTAATGTAAAATGGCGGAGCCGCCGGGTAAGTAGGTAGTCTTTCTTTGATGTTGAATACAAGTCCGCTTGAACGTATTGAAAAATTTTCCTTCAAACTAAATATTTTTGAATTCTTTATTGACACGTAAAAAGGTCTACCGTTGCCAAGGACCAAACTTCTAGGTTCTTCCTTACCAAGAGGCCAGTACGTAATGGAATCAGATTGAAGTAAATAAGACAATTTTCTTTTCAATACATTTTCAATATGGTTTTGATTGAGCTCTAGACAGTTGCCATTTCGAGAATCTTTGCCCGTGATTTTCAATCTTTTTGTTTTCATGTATCGTCCGCTCAAGACCATCGTTTTTGAGCTCATGTTAACTATAGTATCAAATTTTTTGCTGATCTGTAAGTTCATTGTTATATCGGGAGAATTCGAATCAACTCGCTTGTTCGAAAGTTTACTGTATTTTTTTCTAATATCTCGTAGTACGCTGGTTTTGATATTCTCTTTTCCTCTTATTTTGAATCTTGATCTAAACTTGTCTTCATTATCATAAAAGCTGTGATCTAACGTTAATCCAATTTGAAAAGTATCATATCGATAATCCTTTGTTGCCTGAAGAACATTTTTACATATTTTTTCTATTTGGGATTCAAATCCATGACATATTTGACAATCTTCAACTATTTCGTTAGGAGAATAAGTCTTTACATTCTGTCTTTCTAGACACCAGTTACATAACTTGTATTCAAAATTTCGTTTCAATTAGTGGAATCTTTCTTTTTTATCCTATTCCAAGTCGTCTAAGCATACCTTGCATTTGTCTACCTTTGCTTTGTTTAATCATGCTCTTTGAATTATTGAAATTCTTGATAAGATCCTTCACATCATGCTCAGCTACACCGGAACCTCTTGCGATTCTTTTTCTGCGCGAGTCGTTTATTACTTCAGGATTCCTTTTCTCATCCTTTGACATTGATTGGATAATATATCGCCATTTCTCCAATTTTCCCTGAATAACATCTATTTGATCTTCCTTCACTACTCCAGATAAACCAGGTAAATTATCGATGATATTTCTAAATCCCATTTTACCCACATTTTCCATTTGTGAATAAAAGTCTTCTATAGTCATTTTACCGCTAAGGACTCTTTTGGATTGATTTTCGTCTGCTTGCAATTCCAAATCTTTGGCTAAATCTAAAATTGCTTTTATGTCGCCCATTCCCAGCAGTCTCCCCACGAATCTTGTGGGACTGAATTCTTCAAGATCATCGATCCTTTCACCGTTACCAATAAAGAAAATCCTTGCACCTGTTACAGCAGATGCGGCTAAAGCCCCTCCACCTTTTGCAGTCCCATCAAGCTTTGTTATAATAATACCTCCTACTGGAACTGTTTCATGGAACGACTTCGCCTGGCTAAAGGCCTGTTGGCCGATGGTTCCATCAATTACTAGTAGGATTAGATCTGGTTTTGAAATATTATACATACTTTTCATTTCTTCCAAAAGTTCTGCCTCGTCCTTGTGCCTTCCAGCGGTATCAATAATTACTACGTCTGATCCTGCTTCTTTAAAATAATTAATTCCATTCTTTACTATGGAAGGAGCATCTTTGTTTGATTCATCTCCAAATACCTCGACATTTATTTTAACACAATTCATTTTAAGCTGTGTAAGTGCCCCGGGTCTCCACGTATCGGCTCCAATTACACCAACATGATACCCATGTTTCGTTAACCATCTTGCCAACTTTGCAGTAACCGTTGTTTTTCCACTTCCTTGGATACCAAACATCAGTACGATATTCATTTTTCCTGGTGTGAATGAAATGACTTGTTTTTCAGTTTGTTTATTTTGGGCAGCTATATCTCCTGTGTTTCCCATCAATCTAGAAAGTTCATCATATAGTATCGAAACGATATGATCTTTTCGTGACAATCCCTTGGGAGGTGTCTCCTCCATAGATCTCTTTTTCAGATTCTGAGTTATACTTAGAACCAACCTAACATTCACATCAGATTGAAGTAAAGCTCTTTGTACATCCTTACACAAAGAATCAATCAATTCCTCATTTACATCAGAAGCGCCCACTAGTTTCTTTAAAGCTGCTCCGAGACTAGTGCGAAGATTGTCTAGCATTTATTTATCTATTAATTGATAGTCTGTTATTTCAAATATTCCATTGTCTCCAAACCATTTTACGAGTCCTTCTCTAATCCGAAATATTTTCTTGTACATGGGGCAGTCAACAACTATAGTTTCCGCCTCGCCCCCCTCAAAATTAAGATTAAATCCGTATCTTGATGATAGTGATTCTAACTCCCTCACGTTTTCATGATCCAACGTCTTGCCAAGCCATTCTCTTCCCAACCCTAATGCAGAGACCCCTACGATAACAATTTTGAACTTTTCATCTATCATTTTATGTAGATATTTAGCTGGATCCACATGCCACAATGGAGAAAATACTGACAATCCTAATTTCTGACACACTTTTTCAAAATTCTTTTTTTGAAAATTGCTACATAACCCTCCATGCACTATTCCTTGTACGTTGAATTCATCCATAACATTTGCAAGCGCGTTTTCCAGGACAAGTGTTTCGTCGCCCAGAGTACGTGCTGTAGATTGAAAACCTCTTATCGGCAAATCAATAGCTTGGGCGAGCACGGCAGAGAGACTAATATTCGGAAAGTGAAATAGCAGACTATCACTTTTTGTGGGTAGTATGGATACCAAGCAGACAACATCGTGTCCACATCTATTAATTTCAAAAATGGAATAGTTACTGTCCTTTCCTCCAGAATACAGCGAAGCTAATTTCAATTTTTATGATATTATAATGAATGATGCAATAGTCTCTTATATCCATTAATCTAAACAATTCGATTTTGCCATTGTAAGATTTTTTTACCTCGGTGCAAACTCATTGTCTTGATGAAAATAACAGATGGTGCCTATGTTTTGTTTTTTTATCAAGCAAGCAAGAACTGGCTAACCAAAATAGAAAAAAGTAAGAAACTTCACACGCATATAGGAATTATAGATTTTGATCAGGTACTAGGATTGGAGTACGGTTCTTCTATAGTCACACCAAAACAAAAAAGGGTGTACTTGATGGAGCCAACAATCTTTGACTTTGTAATGAAATCAGACAGAAAGACACAGATAGTTTATCCCAAAGATCTGGGCTATATTGCAATTAGAACCGGATTAAAAAGCGGATCTAATGTTCTTGAAATAGGTACCGGAAGTGCTTCGCTCACTACTTTTTTTGCCAGTCTTGTAGGGCCCTCAGGACATGTTTTCACATACGATGTTAATGAAGAATTTATGGAAATTGCCAGAAAGAATCTCAAGAAATCAGATATGGAAAAAAATGTCTCGATGTACAATCGCGACATAATGAAAGAAGGCCTCGAACTTTCAGAAATTGACGTTGCAATTATAGATCTGGGAGATCCATGGAATGTTTTACATATTGTTCATAAATGCCTCAAGAGCAGCGGTTCTGTTGCAATAATATGTCCTACAATGAATCAATTGGAAAAAACGTCAAAACACATGAATGAAATAGGATTCACTGACATTGAGAGCACTGAGATATTGATCCGCAATATAGAGGCAAGGGAAGGAAAAACAAGGCCATCTATGCGAATGATAGGACATACTACCTATCTTTTATTCGGTAGAAAAATTATTTAGGATTTTATAGAATAGAAATCATCGGTCATCTAACGCAATAAAATAGAAAACGAATTCTCCAACATCGAGACACTGGTATCATAAGGATACAAAATGATGGATACAAAAGACCGACTTTGGATTTCAGCTTTGGCATAAAATCAATTAGCATAAAATAAGTTAATTTTCAAATTAATGACTGCTGGACAATCAAATTCATTGATTTGAAGCTACTATACCCGACTAAGAGAACAAAAAAACTTTTACGACTCTGTACCTTACTCTGCATAGTCTAATTGAATCGGACAGCTACTCTTATAAGGTACCGCTTTAAACTTGAATATGTTGGCAACTGAAGGTTATTGTGTAAAATGTAAAGCAAAAAGGCAGATTAAAGGCGAAACACAGGTCGTAATGAAAAATGGAAGACCCGCGACAAAGGGGACATGTGCAGTTTGTGGAACCAAGATGTTCAAAATTGGTGGGGGTCCCAGTAAAGCGGTGAAAGGTAAGACGAAACCGAAGGCAAAGGCAAAACCGAAGGCAAAGGCAAAACCGAAATCAAAATCAAAAAAACGATAAAATCCTATATTCCTTTTTTATCTCTTTGAACTTAATTTCTGTTGAACTATTCTAATGAATTGGAATCATAATTTTATTATAATGAGAATTTCTCTTCTAAAATATCTAACTTCTGAACGTTCCCACAAAAGGATATTAGTTCACGCAACTTAGTTTTTGGAATCTCGGATTTCACTAATTCTCGTGCCATTTTTATTCCGTCATTAATTTCTGTCACTTTTCCCCCTGCAATTAAGGCTATTGCTGCATTAAGAGACACAATGTCTTGTTTTGGCTCTGTTGACTTTCCATAAATTGTTTCTAGCGTGCTCTTCACAGAATCCCCAATTGAACTAATTTGAATCTGTTCTCTTTTTACGATCTTCATATCCAAGAGTGTTGGATCTATTTCCTGTCTTTCTATTTTACCTGATTCAATACTTAACATCATATTGCTTGAGGTATTAGAAAGCTCATCCATGCCGTCTGATGAATGGACAAGAATAATTTTCTTTAGATGAGACTTTATCATCGCGTTCGAGATAAGATCAAAAATTTTCGGATCAGATATGCCAATAACTTGCCCTGTAATATTTGTGCAGGGATTACATAAAGGGCCAATAATATTGAATACTGTTTTGAAGCCCAACTGTTTTCTGATTACAGATAACCTTTTCAGACTAGGATGAAATTTAGGAGCAAATAAAAATGAAAACCCATTTTCTTCTAGAGCGTTAATAAGCGTTCGTTCCTCCGTGTCCAAATTAAATCCAACATGTTCAAAAAAATCTGCGCTCCCACACAAGCCACTGGCAGATCTGTTCCCATGCTTTGCAACATTGATACCAGACGCTGATGCAATTATCGATGCAGCGGTGCTAATGTTAAAAGAATTAAACATATCACCACCAGTGCCACAGTTATCAATCAAGGAACCTGTTACTTTTGGGGTAATACAATAAGAATGGCCCAAGATCACTTCTCTAATTATTTTTAATTCGTTGTAGTTAACGCCTCTAATAGTTAGAGCTTTGATAAATGCGGCGATAGTACTGTCAGGGATGTCTTCTAAGAATAAATGGTCTATAGCATTTCGAAAATCAAATTCGTCAATATCATCATTTAATAAAATTTTTCTCGTCTGCTGTTGAAGGTATTCTGTGGACATTACTTTTTCAGGATATCTATGAAATTTTCCAAGATACGATAGCCATTCTTTGTTAGCACTGATTCTGGGTGAAATTGGACTCCAAATATGGGATGTTTCTTGTGTTTCAGACCCATAATCTCCGAGTCATCAAGCGATTCAGCAGTAATCTCTAGACATTTAGGAAAGTTATCTCTTGATGCTACTAGCGAATGATATCTTGTTGCAACAAATGGATTTGATAATTTGTCGAATAGTTCATCATCCCGATATTTTATTTTGCTTGTCTTTCCATGCCTAATTACATGTGCGTTAATAACCGTGCCACCGTAAACGTGAACTATTCCCTGATGACCAAGGCAAACTCCTAAAACGGGGGTAATTGGCCCAAGAGTTTGAATAATATCTCCACATATCCCAAAGGATTTCTTATCGGCAGGGTGACCGGGCCCCGGTGACAGAACTATTCCATCAGGCTGCATTTTTTTAATATCTTTGAGATTTATCTTGTTGTTGCGGAATACTACTGGGTCTGTTGACAACTTTCCAAATAATTGAGCAATGTTATATACAAACGAATCATAGTTATCTATTATCAAAATCTTTTTCATACCAAAGCACTCATTATTTTTGATTATCTCTCGATGTTAAATTTCAACACTATTGATATTTAATGTTTATAAAAAATCACAAATATACTATCTTCTTGGGGCAATTTGCAGTATAGGATTCACCCATACAATTACCTGTTTAAACGCGCTTTTATAATACATTAAATAATCCATTAATTCCAGTAAAAACATTGAGAAATGGTAAGAGTATTCATAAACGGATATGGAAATATTGGTAGGAGACTTGCATCTGCGTTTTCTCATGACAAAGAGATTCAATTTGTTGGCATAGGAAAATATTCTATAGACAATAAAGTTGATGAGGCCTTTTCAAAAAAATTTCCGGTATACGTACCTGAGGAGAAAGTACCTGAGTTCAAAGGAAAGGGATACGACATATCTGGCACTATTTCAGATGCTATTAAAGAATCAGATCTTGTAATAGATGCCGCCAAAGATGGATTTGGTTATGGTAACAAAGTAAATTTCTATATTCCTCTGAATAAGCCTGCGATTTTTCAGGGCGGCGAAGATAGAACTGGTGAAAAAAAAGTGGCTGACATTATTCACAATTCTAGGATCAATTATGATAAGGTCACAAATCAGAAGTATGTCATTCAGGGCAGCTGTAATGTTTCAGGTATGGGTAGAATCATGCAGCCAATGATCGAAAAATTTGGGGATAAAATTCTGAGATATGATGTCACATTAATCAGAAGATGGGCAGATTTGGAGGATAAGAAGGAAGTCAAGGATTCTATAGAATGGGATAAGAATCCACATCATCAAGACGATGTTAAATCGTTCCTGCCATCAGTAAAACTATACGTTGAAGCTTACAAGGTCCCTTCAAGGATGATGCATCTTCACCAAATGATAATTAGGTTCAAAGATAAAGTGCCCAATTTTGATTCGATGTCTGATATTTATCACGATGAATTCGGAGTTGCTGTGCTTACTAATGCAAAGGGTACCGCGGACATTCGACTCAAAGCCCGCGAGTTAGGGTTTGAACATGACGATACCAATATGGTTCACATTCATGAAGAAACAATGAGAAAGAGTGACGATACTCTAAAAATTCTCTATTCAGATGATCAAACTGGTATAGTGATTCCAGAAAACCACCTGTTGTTTCAATCGATGGCATTAGGCAAGTCAAAGAAACATGCGTATGAACACACTGACTCCCTCTTCCAGATAAGTAAGAAACGAGATTTGCTTGTAAAACAATTCGGATCATAACGCCCAAAGAATAAAAAGTAAAAAATAGATGGATTTGTAACCCAGCCAACTGTAATTACATTGTTTTTCAGATGGTAAGCCGCTAGAAATAATATTTTCTAATAAACAAATATGATCCCTCGTAAATCCTAAAAAAAGATTTTTTAATCATATATGCTTACCTTATAGTGTTAGCTAGCGTGTGGGTTACTCGAAAGAGAGGAAACTCCTCCCTCGTAACAGGCACTCAAATTAGCGATAATTAGGTGGAGACACCTGGCAACGGAACAGAAAGGAATCCAGTTGATAAAGATGATGATGATGGTGAATAGCCTGAAGATGTCAATACTGGAATGAAACCGCCGACCTGAGTGGAGCAAGGACAAAAAGGGTTGAACATTCCTGTATGATCCCAGGTTGACCGCTCAGTGGAATCCCACTTAAAACAAAAGGAGGGTTACAGCTAGCAAACATTTTTTTGATATGAATTATCTGCATTTGGTCTCTCCAAGGAAACGCAAGTTTAAACCATAAAGTCATCGGAACTATCTTTCTAAAATAGTGTGGACATATCTAATACTCACAAAAGATATAGAAACTTGATAATGAATCGATCGTTGGACAAATGGAATCACATTTATCTTTAAAAAATAACTGGGCGCAAGTAGCCGTAGAAGAATAAAATAAGATTAGATGACACGCAAATAGACTATTTTCTTGCTTTCCACAAGACCAATACTGATATGGCTGCCATCATACCTCCAAGTATTCCTAGTACCTGGATTGGAAAGCCACCTGTTGCAGTTGAAGTTCCCTCTGGAGCATTTTCTGAAACAAAAGCAATTTCAGAGTTCCCGTTTTTAGTTACAGTTGCAAATCCAGCAATTTGTATTTGGCCACTTGGGGGTGGAGTACTAGAATGAATGCGTACGTTTGCCCCATCTACTAATGCAGTAGCATCAGATTCCTTTGCTTCCATTACTCCTTCTCTGAAACTGCTCTCGCCTAGCGAGAAAATTGAAACAACCCTGGCACCTCCCAATTCTTGATAGCCTGAACCGGCAGATGAAGCCTGACTTCCCGTTGGATCAAACAAAAAGTGCCAACGCTCCATCGGTGTAGAAATATCTTCAAAATTAAACAATGGTGTTCGGAATATTTCGCCAGCTTCTGATGAATTAAGCTGCTGTGCTATTTCGGGAAGTTTAATTTGAAGTAGACTGAATGGATAATTAATACTAACATTACCAATGTCTGGTACCTGAAGTGTAAGAGGTCTTGAAGTATGAAATCCTCTCCAGTCCAAATCAACCAGAGAATTTGTAGAACCTGAATTATTGCTGGGCAGTGTAAATCCAGTTATGATTGGTGTGAATACTATTTTGTATGACACTATCATCATGTCGCTGCTGCCCCTCAGCGTTCCCGTATAGTCAACTGTAGCATTTTCGAGGTTAATAGGACTTTGTTTTTCAGTAAAAATATCCCTATTTATTCCAGAGATTAATTCTGCCATCCCGGGAGTTGAAACATTTGCTTTAAATCTCACATTTTCATTTATTGTGGACAATTTTTTTGCCAACTCGCTTCCCTGATCGAATTGTATTGTAATAAATCGATTAGCTGTGAATATTGGATCAGCTTCATTCTGTCGAGGTGATAAGACTGTAGTCATTTGAACAGCATGAGAATTCGATACAAGAGAAGAAAGTGTGAATGTTATCAAGAAAATAACCATAATGAATCTGAAACTATTCACAGGGTAGAAACTTATTCAAGCTGCTTATAATCTTTATCGAATTCATAAGCAGTCCTAGGATTCAGTCTTGCAACAAAAGTAGTCATTCAAGTACATTATTTCTCCAATTTGAAAACCTAGTTTTTAGGAAAATTTAAAAAAGTTGTAAAGACAACAAGAGTGTTCTTTTGTATTGATCACACTATTAGCAGGAGGGACAGGTTCGGTAAAGATTGCTCGAGGGCTCTCTAAGATTTCGGAGGACTTGGCCATCATTTCAAATATCGCAGACAACTTGTGGTTGTACGGATTGTATGTGTGTCCTGATATTGATACCATAACATACGGTCTGGCCGACATTCTAGACAAAGACAGAGGATGGGGCATAGCAGGCGATTCATTCAAGTTTTTAGAACAAATGAAAACACTTGGACAAGAGTATTGGTTTAGGATTGGAGACCGTGATCTAGCCCTACATCTTGTAAGGACCAACTTACTAAAACAGGGAAAATCATTGTCATCAATTACAGAATGGATTCGAAAAAGATTCTCAATATCTACTGTTATCTTGCCTGCTTCAGACAGTCACATTGAGACAAGGATAGAGACTACACAGGGGGACATGCATATTCAAGAATATTGGGTCAAAAATCGTGCGGAACCTGAGATAAAGGGAATAAGGTACGATGGCATTAAGGAAGCAAATGCAAACACCAAGGCCGTGGAGCGTATCAGGAATTCGGATCTAATTGTAATTGCGCCTGGAAATCCCATTTCCAGTATTGGTCCGATTATCTCATTGCCATCAATTCGGAAGGAACTTGAATCAAGAAAGCGTGATGTTGTGGCAATTAGTCCTATAATTGGAAATTCAGCTCTTAGTGGCCCAGCTTCAAAGTATATGGAGGCAATGGGTATTGAATCATCTCCATACGGAGTCGCTTTGTATTATAAAGATATTGCCTCGAATCTCCTAATCTCTGAATTCGACTCGGAGTATGAGAAGAAAATTCACAACCTAGGAATTAAGACACACAAAACCAATATAGTTATGCAAAATGTAGAAGATGAGATCCAAATGTGCAATTACATCATCAACAAATTCAATAGTGCTTGAATGACATATGAAAGTCGTAGCGTTAATTCCTGTTAAGAGATTTGAATCAAGCAAGACAAGATTGGAGCTCACTAAAAATCAGAAAATTGTACTGACGGAATTAATGCTAAAAAATACAATTGTTAATTTAATAAAATGTAAAAGTATCTCAACCATAGTAACCATATCAGCAGACGAAAGGGTTAGAGAGATTTCCAATCATTACAATATTGAATACATATACTCAAATGAAAAAGGTGTGAATTATGCGATTGAAGTAGGGGATGAATACTGTAAAGAAAAACTAGTACAATCAAACATCATCATCCCAATAGATCTTATTTTCATAAATTCATATGAGATTGAACTATTGTTATCAATGGCTAGAAAATATCAAAATTGTTCTATTATCGTTCCTTCTATGAGAATGGATGGTACCAACATATTGTTAAGAAAGCCTTTTAACTTGTACGAGACTTCCTATGATAACAACAGCTACTATGAGCATATTCAATCTTCAAAAAAGAATAGCGAGCGAACAATCATTATTAATTCTGTAAACCTTTCAGAAGATCTGGACACTATGGATGATTTTAAAAGAATCGTAACACAACCAACTAACAAACTTTCTCATCTAATCTCTAGGATAACAAAGGTCATATGATAATGCATTGTAGTTGAATACAAATCTAAAGTAATGGATAATTTCTGTAAACAGAATAAGCTATTATGTAATGCTTGGGAGAGCTGTTTTGGTAATCTTGGAAATTATTCCATTAAAGGCAAAGTTTACAATTAGAAACCATCCCCACAAATATATCTGTCCTGCTTGCCTACAAACTCCCTTATGCGTTCCGTCAGCGTTTTTTTGTAAGTCATTTTTTACGTGATCTTCATTACAAGTAATCCACGGAATTTCTGGATGTATCGGAGAAAGCGCTACAACTCCTCCGAAAATATAAGGAAAAACAAGAATCCATAACATAAAAGAAGGTATCATGTAAATGAACATGGGTTTCATTTGCTGTTGCTGAACCTCCATATTCATTTTATTGACGTATGCTTGTTTCTTCTTTAGTTCAGCAATCAGAGCCTTGTCCTGTTTCTTAACAGCGGCCATCATCTGTTTTCTAAACTCAACTGACTCTTTCATAATTTTACTCATTTTTTCAATATCAGTAGTTTTCTTTCTAAGCATAGCAAACGCTATGTTCAAACCAATGGCGATTAGCGCAGCAATAATCATCGAAGAAAATGAAAATGGTAATGGTGCATTTTCATTATAGTGAGTACTCCACAGAAGCTGCATTATTATCAAGCCAAAATCCATTCAGAATTCTCCATGAAACCTATATGATTCAAAAAGAAATGAGTTAAGAGCGGCTTATAAGGATTTCAGTTTAAGAAGTATATGAATGAGTTATCAGAAATTTAAAGAAAATAAAAAGTGATATGACTTTTGACAATCAAGAAGAGATGTTATTTTTCTCTACTGGATGTATATGCAGTAACTGTTTTCGTTTTAACCTACTGAACCTTCCATCTCTACTTTTAGTAATCTGTTGAGTTCTACTGCATATTCCATTGGTAGCTCTTTTGTGAATGGCTCCATAAAGCCACCGACTATCAATGATAGTGCATCAGATTCTGAGAATCCCCTGCTCATAAGATAGAATATCTGTTCTTCCCCTATTTTACCTACCGTAGCCTCATGAGATATGGTAGCATCATCTTCATTTACTTCTACGTATGGATAGGTGTCTGTTCGTGAATTTCCGTCAAGCAGGAGAGCGTCACATCTTACATTTGATTTCACACCGGTTGCACCCTTTGCAACATGTAATAATCCTCTATATGTGGTACGTCCTGAATCTTTACTCACAGACCTGCTTGTAATCCTAGATGTTGTATCGGGAGCAAGATGCACTGCCTTTGCACCAGCATCTTGATGTTGACCGCTACCTGAAAAAGCAACTGATAGTACTTCAGCATGTGCTCGTTTACCAAGCATGTAAACACCTGGATACTTCATCGTTAATTTGCTACCGAGATTTCCATCAATCCATTCAACTGTTGCATCTTCATATGCATAAGCTCTTTTTGTTACCAGATTGTATACGTCTTTGCTCCAGTTCTGGATTGTAGTGTATCTTATTTTGGCTCCCTTCTTTGCTATTAATTCTACAACAGCAGAATGAAGTGATTCTGTTGCATAGACAGGTGCAGTACATCCTTCGATATAATGTACTTCAGCCCCTTCATCAGCAATTATCAGGGTTCTTTCAAACTGGCCAATATTTTCTGCATTGATTCTAAAATATGCTTGGAGTGGAAGATCAACCTTTACATTTCTTGGAACATATATGAAAGATCCACCGGACCACACAGCACTATTCAATGCAGCAAATTTGTTATCCTCGGGAGGAATAACCTTACCAAAATGCTTCTTTAAAATATCAGGGTATTTCTTTACAGCTGTATCAGTATCTGTAAATATCACTCCCTGTTTTTCTAAATCTTCGCGGAGATTATGATAAACAACCTCTGATTCATATTGTGCACCTACTCCAGCCAAAAACTTTCTTTCTGCTTCAGGAATTCCTAATTTTTCAAACGTGTTCCTTACTGATTCAGGAACATCTTCCCAATTCTTGCTTTGCTTCTCAGATGCCTTTGCATAGTAGTAAATATTCTGAAAATCAATATGAGATAAATCGCCACCCCAATTCGGCATGGGTTTGCTGAGAAAAACTTCATAAGATCGTAATCTAAATTCTCGCATCCAGTCAGGTTCATCCTTTAACTTGCTAATTTCCTCTACTGTTCCCCTTGAAAGGCCCTTTTTACTTAAATATACGTAAAGTTCAGTAGAATCTTTGAAGTCATATTTGCTGTAGTCCATATTCAAATCTGAAGTCATTATAAATTATAACGTCGTTATGGTATATATACTATGTGATATTTCAGATGATGCTAAATTGTTCATACCTAATAAAATGACGATTTGATACAAATCATTGCATGTAATGATTAAATAAAGATAATCCCTCAAATCCATTGTTCGCATCTGGTGCAGCTAATTGATAGTAGACCTTAACGTAAACAACAAAAAAGCTGTTGTGATAGGAGGTGGTACCGAAGGTTTACGCAAAGTACACGGATTGATAGACCAAGGATGCGAAATAACCGTAATTACTTCCAGATTAAATAAGGAACTCAGAAGGATGAGCCATGATGGAAAAATAAAATTAATAAAAAGAAGGATAAAGGACGCCACAATCCTAGATAAATTCAACGATATTTTCTTGATCTTGGCTGCAACTGATGATAGACAATTAAACAGAACACTAGTAGAGAAAGGCAGGACCATGGGAGCATTTGTTTATGCTGCAGATGATCCACCTATGAGCGACTTTTCATATACGTCTCTTGTTAACATTGAAGGTTTAGTACAGGTGGCAATATCGACCTCTGGCAAAAGTCCGATAATGGCAAGAAAAATTCGGATGAGGGCGGAAAGGATGCTGAACAAGATTATTAGTGAATCAGATATTAGCAATATTATATTACAGGAATTTGCGCGTAAGATGGCAAGGGAAAAAATAAGTACAGTAAAAGAGCGAAAGGAATTCTTATATTCATTAATAAAAGATAAAAATATCCAGTATTTGTTAAGATCAAACAAGCTAGACGAGGCAAAAATGACTGCATCACATATGTTGAAAAATTGGGGAGAAGTGAGTAATAAATGAGTCCAGAAATTACGGACGAATTGAAATTATTAAACGTAAGGGTAACTCATAAAAAGGCTCCGATTCATATTCTAGAAAAATTTACATTCAAAGATATTGACAATGTATATCGTGAATTCCTTACCAGCAATGGGATAAGAGAATGTGTTATTATACAAACATGTAATCGAGTAGAGCTATTTCTCGCATTAGAAAAGATCGATATTGAAAGAATCTTTGAGACATGGAGAAAGAATACGGAAATCAAAGATTTGTCTTTTGAATATGCTGAAGTAGATCAAGGTAAAGGGGCAATTAATCATCTTCTCAGGCTTACATCAGGTCTTGAGTCATTGGTGGTGGGAGAGGATCAGATTTTGGGACAGGTTAAAAGATCATTCGAGTATTCTCGTCAGAACTGCTATATTGATTCATTTCTCCCCATAATTTTCGAACATGCAATAAAGGTTGGAAGTAGAGTTAGGACCAATACTGGTTTGAATAAAGGAAGTGTATCGATAGGCTCTATGGCAGTTAATTTGGCTGAAGAATATTTTGATGATTTTCAGAATAAAAAGGTTCTACTAATTGGTACTGGTGAGGGAGCTACCCTTGTTGCAAAATCACTAAAGAAGAGACAAGTAAACTTTGATGTTGCAAGCAGGACCTATGAAAGGGCCAAATCATTTTGCAATACTGTCGTCGGAAACCCTGTAAATTTTGAAGATGCTCTTAATAATTTTGACAAGACGGACATCATTTTTGTTTCTACAACAGCTCCTTACTATTTGATAACCTATGAAAGAATATTCAATTGTGCCAAGAAAGATAGTGGAATGATGATATTTGATCTTTCTAATCCTAGAACTGTGGACGACAAGATTGCAACAATATCTGGAGTAAAATTAGTCAACATAGATCAAATTGCAGAAATAGTAGACCGAAATTTGAACCGCAGACGAGAAGAAGTTAGATTGGCCGAAGAGATGATCCAGGGTGGAATGCAAAATATGGATCTGCTATTTAGAAAAATCAAAGCAGAACCTTTTGTGGTATCAATATTCAAAATTGTGGATGAAGTTAGAAATAGGGAACTGTCAAAAGCAGTTAGATTACTCGGAATTAAGAAAGGAATGAAAGAATATGAAATAATGGAGCAATTATCATTTGCAATAGTTGAAGGTATTCTTTCGACACCGATGAATAACTTTAGAAAAGAAATTGGGAATACAGAAAAGAATGAAGATGTCCTCAACATAGTATCAAGGATTTTTAATTATGAACCAAAATAAAGTACCTGAATCTGATGGATTTCCAAAAGTAAGATTAAGAAGATTAAGACGTACACCGGCTATAAGAGATTTGTTACAGGAAACAAGATTATCAGTAAAAGATCTTGTATGCCCAGTTTTTATTCAAGAAGGAATAGATGAGCCGAAAGAAATTGAGTTGATGCCAGGAGTTTTTAGGGTACCATTAAAGAATCTAGCTAGAGACGTCCAGGAATTGTATGATCTGGGTTTAAAGACGTTTTTAATTTTTGGGATTCCAAAAATCAAAAATGATAAAGCCACTAGCGCATATAGCAAAGATGGAATTGTTCAACAATCTGTAAAATCCTTAAAACAAAACTTTGGCGAAAAAATTGTAACTATAACAGATGTGTGCCTCTGTCAATATACCTCACATGGTCATTGCGGGATTATTAAGAACAATGTTGCGGATAATGATACAAGTTTGAAAGTTCTAGACAGGGTAGCAACCAGCCATGCCGAAGCTGGAACAGATTTTGTAGCTCCTTCTGCAATGATGGACGGGCAGGTAAAAAGCATAAGAAATGCATTGGACAATGCCAATTTCACCAATGTAGGTATTATCGGTTACTCGGCTAAATTATCGTCGAATTTGTATACTCCTTTCAGAGATGCATCTCATTCCACCCCCGAGTTTGGCGATAGGAAAACTTACCAAATGCCATTTCATAATACAAATGAAGCACTACAGGAGATAATGATGGATGTTAGAGAAGGCGCTGACATAGTAATGATAAAGCCAGCATTGCCCTATCTTGACTTGATTTACAAGACAAGACAATCTACATTATTACCAGTATGTGCATACAGCGTATCAGGCGAGTAC
>JALYLJ010000141.1 GCA_030774295.1 Thermoproteota archaeon | reverse complement strand
GATATAGAGACACAAGAGTGCATAAAAAATAGACAGGATCTTTCAAATAATCTAGCAGACTATGAAGTACTTCGTTGTTTTGAGGATTCAGGTTACGCATATGACAATTAGATTCTACAAATAAATCCATTTTCTTTATCTTTTTCTATTAACAAAAAGGAGAACGAAATGAAAATTTCAATTAACACATGTAGTTCATGTGGAAGAGAAAAGCAAATACACGAAATGGTTAATTTGAATGATCCAAATAAAAGATATTGCAAAGATTGCTACAGTAGCCATTACCAAGAAATACATTGTAAGTATTGTGGTAAAGAAATGCCGGAACATCATTATCACAATCACATTATGAAAATGCATTGTGAATAGTTCAGTTCGGAGCTCAATCAACATCATTACTGGCAACTGTATCTAAATAATTAGAGGGGAAACGTCTATTAGCATGTCATCGTACCATTGTTTATTCTTTATCCGTTTAGTTGGATGATTGGCGGCGAATACAGGGTTTAGTAAATCATAGACGGATACAAATATTATAACAAACTGAAATCCGACTGAAATCCGGGCAAACACAAACAACAGAAGAAATTAAGAAATAGTTACGGAATAATTACAATAGAGTGGTCAAGATTAATTGTATGAAATTGTTATACTAAATATACACATCTAGATAAGAAATAATTAAAACATTTTAATTTGAAATTCGACTCAGTTTTTGCAAGCAATACTATTTCGGAAATCTATGTTCCTTCATAAACTCGTCCAGACACTCGTTGCAAAGTCTAAATCCTTCTTTCTCAAACACAATTTCATTTTTCTCATCGCAGGAATTACATCTCGAATCTTTGTTTCCTGCTTGGACTTCACTATCCTTGGTTACCTTAGCATCCACACTAACAATATGGGTTACTGCACTTTTAAAGAGATTGATTGATATTTTGTTTCGAAGAATTCATTGAATAACGCTCATTTTAATTTTTTTCTCAGTGCAAGATCTTTCTTTTTTTCTATTACTTTCCATTTTCGTAATATTTCATCCCAATTACTTATTTCTCCTTCTGATTGCTTTATTGCCTCTAGAATATAATTCGCAAATTCTTCAAGGTCTTGTTCTATATCATCCATCTTCTTATTCAGTTACCTCTCCACTTTTATCCTAATCTTGCCTAATAAAGGAAATTCTACCATATAGAACCTCCTTTGCTTGTCGATTCAGGGTTTATTCCTGCTACTGCTAATTGTAACATTGTTGCACCTAATTGTATCGCGAACTATTCTCTTAATTCTTCAAACACTAAATTGTGCTCAAAATATGGTGGGCGGAAGGGATTTAATTTGTTAACAATGTGAGTCGTTATTAGAAATTGTAATTTTCAATTATTATTTACCTTTCACGCAGATCAAATAACATTTTTACTTCTATCCACTTTTCAACGTTTTCCAATTTTATTTCACTAGTCATTGTAGAGGTTGCCACTGAAACATCCGTCTGAAAATAATTTCAATCAATGTTATAAATAAATCTCTTCATCTTAAAATGAGAACTATCGTTATTTTTCCCGGTTATGATCAAAACCTTCTTTAACGTAAATATCTCATCATTGTTAGTGTCAGAAGGTTATTACGATACAGGCTCTATTGACGGTTTTCTACAAGAATTAGATAGAGAGAAAGCCAAGGTGATCATCGCGAAAGAATTTAGGAAATTCAAGAAACCAACAACAGTCATAAAAGGCCTTGAGAGTATGACGGATGTTGCTTCAATCACTAAAGAATTGAAAATCAAACTAGGAGCTGGAGGTACTTATAAAAATGGATTAGTCATTTTGCAGGGTGATCATAGAAGTGCAGCCAAGGACTTTCTCATTACAAAAGGAATTAAGGAAGATCTAATAGAAGTCAGATAAGGAAGAAGTTAAAAATTTTCATTAACTTAGAACTACCATTACTTTAAAAGAGAGGAAAATTTTCAGAAGATCTTACCGCATTTGGTAAGAATCTTACTGTATTTGGTAAGTTTGGTGATGTCATAATCCCATCAAACACTGAAAATTGTGTTCAAAATATGGTGGGCCGGGAGGGATGAATATGGAATTTCAGATTGATCCTAATTA
>JALYLJ010000140.1 GCA_030774295.1 Thermoproteota archaeon | reverse complement strand
ATCGCATACTTAACAAATTCAAGAAACACACGATTGAAGTCGTTGTTGACAGGATAAGGCCTTCACTTGAGGATAGATCTAGGCTGTTTGATTCAGTACAAACTGCTCTGAAGACAGCTAATGGACTGGTCAAAATTTTGATACCCGATGATAATAATAGCGAAACAGTGTATTCACAAAGAAAAGCGTGTACCAGGTGTGGAATAAGCATCCAGGATCTTGAACCGCGTTCATTCTCGTTTAACTCACCATTTGGTGCATGTAAACAATGTAATGGACTTGGTATCAAAGTCGAGTTTGACCCAGAGCTTGTTATTCCGGATAGAAAAAAGAGCATTTTAGATGGTGCAATAAAACCATGGGCAGGCCACTTTGCAACATTCAGATCTTCAATGTTGCGCGACGTGGGTAAGAAGTTTGGGTTTGACTTATATCAACCCATATCGGCTATGACAAAAAAGCAATTAGGTGTTATTCTTTACGGAACAGATGAGAATATACATTACAAATATGAATCTAGGACTTCTGATTCTACCTGGGAGTATCGTAGTTCTTTTGAAGGAGTCATACCGAACTTGGATAGAGTGTATGCACAAACAGAATCTGAAGCAAAACGGAGAGATTTAGAGCAGTTCATAAGGGAGCTCCCGTGCGAACTATGCAAAGGTATGCGACTGCGTCCTGATTCTTTGGCAGTCAAGATTTCTGGCAAATCGATTATGAATGTATGTGATATGTCGATTGACAAGTGTTATGAATTTTTTATGAGTCTTTCTCTTTCTGAGACTGATAGATATATTGCAAAAAATATACTAAAGGAAATTATCTCTAGATTGGAATTTCTCAAAAATGTTGGACTTAACTATCTTACTTTGAACAGGATGACCTCTACGCTATCAGGTGGCGAATCACAGAGAATACGCCTTGCCACACAAATTGGGTCCAACCTTACGGGTGTGTTGTATGTGCTAGATGAGCCAACGATAGGATTGCATCAGCGAGATAATAACAGATTGATTGAGACATTAAGAAAATTGAGAGACCTTGGTAACACGCTTATAATAGTGGAGCATGATGAAGAAGTTATAAGAAGCTCAGATTGGATTATAGATATCGGAGAAGGTGCCGGTATTCATGGTGGTAAAATAGTTGCAAGCGGATTTGTCAAAGATATCATCGATAGTAAGAATTCTATAACTGGAAGATTCCTCAAAGGCGATGACAAGGTGTATGACAAGACTGTGGAAAGGAATGCGAAGAGCTGGATCACTCTTTATAATGCTAGAGAGAACAATCTCAAAAAGATAACAGTTGAATTCCCACTTGGTTGCATGACAACAGTAACTGGCGTATCGGGCTCTGGAAAATCAACTCTTGTAAATGAAATCCTTTTCAAATCACTATCGAATCACTTTTACTCATCCAAGGAAAAACCGGGAGCCCATGATAGGATTACTGGACTTCAAAATTTGGACAAGGTAATAGGGATTGATCAATCTCCAATTGGTCGAACACCCAGATCCAATACAGCAACATACGTGAATGCTTTTGGTCCCATACGCGAGATCTTCTCCAAAACACTCAAGGCCAGAGAAATGGGGTATAAACCTGGTCGATTTTCATTCAATGTTCCAGGTGGCCGTTGTGATTCATGTGAGGGCGCTGGAGTCAAAAGGATTGAGATGCAATTTCTTGCAGATGTATATGTTACTTGTGATGAATGTAAAGGTAAAAGATACAATTCAGAAACATTACAGATAACGTACAAAGGCAAGACAATTTCTGACATTTTAGATATGACTGTGGAAGAAGCACTTGATTTCTTTGCAAATATCTCATCTATCGAAAGAAAATTAATGACACTTTATGACGTCGGATTAGGATATATAAGATTAGGACAACCTGCGACAACACTTTCGGGAGGAGAAGCTCAGAGGATAAAGCTATCTTCAGAACTTGCAAGAAGGGATACAGGGAGAACTCTATATATTCTCGATGAACCAACTACAGGATTACATTTTGCAGATGTAAAAAAGCTACTTCATGTTTTAGACAGACTTGTAAATATAGGTAATACAGTCATACTGATTGAACACAATCTTGACGTAATAGCAGCCTCTGACTGGATAATTGATCTTGGTCCTGAAGGTGGAGACAACGGTGGAAATATTGTTGTTACTGGGACACCAGAACAGGTATCAAACCACATTCCAAGTCATACTGGAAAATATCTTAAATCCAAATTAGTTGTAAGCCAGACAATAAGAAAAAATAAAAGTGGTGTACGCACTTAACTACTTTTATATCAAATAGAATCCTGCACCAATCTGAAAGTTTTAAGGAGCTACGAAAAAAAGTACTAACGCTTCCTTATGAACCAGGAGTATATATGATGAAAGATAAGGAAAGCAAAATTATCTACATAGGCAAAGCAAAGAATCTCCGAAAGCGTGTACTGTCTTACTTTAACTTTAGAGAGAACCATGATGCTTCCAATTGGAAGACATCTAAACTCATCAGCAAAGTCCAGGATGTTGATTTTCTTATTACAGATAATGAAATTGAGGCCTTCTTGTTAGAATCGAACTTGATAAAACAATATAGGCCATTATTTAATATCGATCTTAAGGATCAACAGCGGTACACATATCTCAAAATTTCAGATGAAAAATTTCCGAGATTGCTTGTAGCAAGAAGGAATAGAGATGGCAAGTTCACTGGTACTAAGGGTAAGGTATTTGGGCCCTTTGTACATGGAAGCTCAAAATTACTAACCATAGGATTATTGAGAAAAATCTTTAAAATCAGAATTTGTAACACGCTCCCAAAGAAACCTTGTCTTGAATACTTTATCAATAACTGTGATGCCCCATGCATAAATAACGTTACTCAGAATGAGTATATGGAAAATGCTCAATCGCTAGAAAATATTCTTGCTGGAAGAAAAAGCATTGATGACTTTATAGAAAAAATGAAGGAGGAGATGACTAGTGCATCATCTACCCTTGAATATGAAAAAGCAAAGGCTATAAGGGATACTGTAAGCAGACTGGAAAATCTCAGATCAAAACAAAAAATAGAACAATCAATTAGTTCAAGATCTGAAGAAGAGTATGTTGGTATCAAGTATGACCTTTTGCAATCGAAAGCACATATTTTGATCTTAAGAAGATATCGCGGAGTAATCAGAGATAGAAAAAAATACCAATTTGACTTGGTTGGGGATAACTCATTTTCTACTTTTTTGTCACAATATTATTATTCCAAATCGTCAGTGCCACGATTTATCTATGTCAATGAACAACCAGATTCAAAACAGGTACTTGAAAAGTCTTTGGAAAGGATTGCGTCGCACAAGGTGGACATTATAAGCTTATCTAACAGAATGGATGTTGAAAGAAAGCAGTTAATGAACTTAATTATCAGAAATTTATCGACGTATATCTCGAAAGGTTTTGAACCCGCATTACTTGACCTAAAAAAAGTATTGAACCTTAAGTCACTTCCCAAAATTATTGACTGTTTCGATGTTTCAAATCTTGGTTTATCGATAGCTGTTGGCTCCTGTGTCAGATTTGTTAACGGAATTCCTGAGAAATCATTTTATAGAAAATTTAAAATAAAAACAATAAAGGATCAAAATGATTTCGCAATGATAAGCGAAATAGTAAGTCGTCGATACTCAAAAGAAGATAAACTCAATTTACCAGATTTAGTATTAATTGACGGTGGAAAAGGTCAACTTAATTCTGCACTTGACGCCATATCAAAATTAAATTTAAAATTCCCGTGCATATCAATTGCAAAAGAAAGAGAAGAAATTTTTGTTCCTAATTCAATCTTTCCAGTAGTTATTCCCAAGAGTAGCAAATCACTCAAAATATTACAATATCTGAGGGATGAAGCTCACAGGTTTGGGCTCAGCTATAACATAAAGTTGCGTGACTTGAAATAGGATCGTGGATGCACAGGTACTATAACTAGAATTTTGTGAATTAGGGATTATACCGGATATTTTTGAACATTATTATGAACTAGCCCCTTACAGCGCCAAGAGTCAAACCCCTTATCATTCTCTTTTGGAAAAATAACATGAGAACAACAACAGGAATCAATGCAATGTTTATGCCTGCAGTTAGATAACCCCAATCAATCCTATAAAGTGAAATGAATTGATATAATGCGACCTGAAATACCATGACATCAGGTCTATTTGAAAGCACAATAGGCAACACAAATTCATTCCAAGAAATTCTTAAATGACAGATTAATGCGTATAATAATCTGTTAACTTCTATGAACGTCTATAAAATTTCTGCAGTGACGTTATTAATTAAAGATATGCATAGATCTTGTAATTTTTATTCTAGGATTCCTGGCTTTAAACTGATTTACGGTGGATCTCATGATGAACCCTTTACCACGTACGAAATCGGAAAAAATTCCAATGTTTATCTTAATCTGGAACAATACAAGCTGACTAATATCCAAAACAGATATGTAAAAAATGACGCAAAAATTATTCTTCATACGGATGATGTTGATAAACTGTATTTTTATTTCAAAAATGATCAGAATATATCTAAACTAATATCATTTGAAAATGCACCAATTGATGCGTCTTGGGGTGAGAGGTATTTCCACATACGGGATCCAGATGGTCATCTGCTTTCATTCTCAAAGACCATAAAAAAATCGAGAACAAAAAATTCAGAAACTTGACACAATATGAGCGTTACTAATTAGCCGTACTATCTGTTTCAGATTATATTTTCGCTTTTGGTTCAGTGCTTATAGTTTTTGTCAAACATATGTGAAACTAATACAAGCAACGATGCGTACTAATTAACATGACTTTTTCTATACGGCCCTCGAGTTCTCTTTCGTGCCTTTTCAGCCTCTAATTTCCTTTTAATTAATTCGCTCTCCTCATCAAGCGAGTTTATATTTGAAGTTCCTTTTTGATTTTTCTTTGTATTAATTTCGTGATTTAGGTCTTGAGCTTTATTGAGCTTACCCTTACTTGTCACATTAGTGTATGTGTAAAATAGAATAATAGTGTTTCCAATTTGTGGCAATAAAAATGATGGACACTGCACTTGTCAGTTGATTACGTATGATTACGTAAATACTAACAGTATACTTTCTCTGAGGACACAAAAAAAATAGTGGTAACTAGGTCAATAGTACATAGAACAATGTCATTGCAACGGCATTACCACTGCCAATTGAAGCATACTTTATTTTTTCCGAATTCTTGGATAACTTTTCTCTGATTTTTTTAAATTTTGTTACCACAACTTAACTTTGAAAAATGTATTAAAAAGGATTTTTCCAAATTCAATCCAAATTAGTAGCATGATATAGTAGCCATGAATTCAGATTGAATCATTGCGTAAACAATGAGGCAATCTCCCCTCATATTGTAACTGCCCCTCTTGAAATCACCTCTGAAAGTGCCGGATGTATGTGAACTGTTTTTGAGATATTATCGATACTTCCGTCACCGCTTTTCATTGCCACAAGAACTTCATGAATGAGTATGGAAGCTTGACTTCCGATTATATGACATCCGAGAATTTTTCTGTTTTCTTTGCTGACCAAAAATTTTACGAATCCCTCTCTTTCTTCTATTGCCTTCCCCATCGCAGTATCGATATAGCGGTAGATTGATTTATCGTATCCCTTTTTACTTGTCTTTTTCAAGTCTTGTTCTGTATAGCCAACTCCTGCAACCTGAGGAGAGCTAAAAATTGCATGCGGCATTGCGCTATAATCTACTTGAATTTTTTTCTTTTGATTGAATATATTGTAAAATGCGTATTGAGCCTCCAAATTTGCGCTATGCCTGAATTGGTACCTGCCGATTATATCGCCCAATGCAAAGATACCTTCTACGT
>JALYLJ010000139.1 GCA_030774295.1 Thermoproteota archaeon | reverse complement strand
GTGCACTCCAGTGGACATTGCTGTTTTAATCATATATTGTCTCTCCCAATAAAAGATGGCAGACAATATCCTTTTTTTCACTTCCAATCACTTATTTTTAATGCTCTAGAACAAAATCAAAACGTCTGGATAAAGAAGGCAAGAGGAATAGGTCTTACTACCTTCTTACTTCGATATCTTGCCTGGAAGATTCTGTCATCAAGTGATATTGACTACAAATCTATATACATCATAACAGGTAACGATGAATCTTTAGATGAAGTAGTCTCAAAGTTTAAGGACTTGTTCAATAAAAGATTTCCACTAGTTAAACTAGAATCAATGTTCACTGATTTTTGGTTAAAAAACACATGGATTAAGATACTGTCTGGGAAGAATGTTTTAGACATTGAGATTTGTGATGCTGCCTACCTGTTTATAGATGAAGCAGATTATTTGGGGTATTCTGAGCAAACAGCATTAGAACACAAAGTCTCTCACTTTGCAGAAAAAGGCAATTGTAAAACAATTATAGCTTCAACTCCGAATAAAAGCGGAGGTCTGTTCCAAAAAATAGAAAATGATTCAACATCAAAGTATGCAAAATTAAAGTTGGATTATAGGTATGGTCTGGGCACTATCTATGATAGGATGTTCATTGAAAAAAAGAAATTAGAGCCAGAATTTGAAAGAGAATATAATTTAAAATATGAAAGATGATAATGTACCTTGATATAGAATTAAGTTATATCTTACTCATATCAACGGCGTGCAAGAATTAAAGTCTCATTACAGTTTGGTTAAAATTCCAAGTATTCGTAGGATTGTTGAGATATGAAAATATGAATTTTAAAGCAAAGATGAATGAAAATAATATTATAGATGGAATAATATTTCCCAAAATTACTAATTGAATTGGCAGAGTAAATATTTTTGAAGTTTGATATTCATTTAAATAACGTTTTTATCTCAAAGTAAGTATTGCTTGTTTCAGGATCTAAATCCGATAGAGGATTACTCCGAGAAAATAATGAAGATTCATTTTATGTTAACGACAAGTTAGGTGTATATGTTCTCGCTGATGGAATGGGTGGACACGAAGGTGGAGAGATAGCTAGTAACATTGTTGTCCAGACTTTAGGAAAAAATCTTTCGATATCACTTCAGCACCGGCAAGAGAGTGATATTGAACAAATAGTGAACAAGGCTCTTTATGAGGCCAACGAGGAAATTATTCTGTTGAAAAAAGAGCATATTGAGCTTATGAATATGGGTACAACCGTGGTCCTGTTGGTATTTTTTGATGACATTGCTTACTATTCGCATTTGGGAGACAGTAGGGCTTATCATTATAGTAAGGAAGAAGATAAGTTACTCCAATTAACTACTGATGATTCTTTGGTAATGGAAATGGTAAAGCGCGGAGAGATAAGTAAAGATCAATTGCGAACACACTCTCTACGAAATATTGTTACTAGGTATCTGGGAATGAGCGATTTGGCTTTGCACGATATACGACACTGTGATTTTGGAAAAGGAGATTGTATAATACTTTGTTCAGACGGTCTCACCAGTATGATAGATGAACGAGACATACTTGCCACATTAAATGCAAATATTGCTATGGGACCACAATACGCTTGTGACAGCTTGGTTTATGAAGCGAACAATAACGGAGGGCATGATAATATTACTGTAATTGTGATTCAAAACAAATGAAAATTCAAACAAAAATTTTGAGGCTTTAACAAGCTTGGTATGTAGAGTAGGATCAATATTGCATTGATGTAATTTCTTTAACATCATGAATTGCTGCATTCAGTATCTCTTAATGAAAACTGACATCAACCTTCTGGTGATGATAATAAAGTGAAAATGTTTCCGTCAAGATCCTTTACAAGCGACATCACACCACCCCATTCCTGTTTTTTTGGTGCTGAAATATCGACACCCTTGGACTTTAACTCTTCATAGGTGGATTGAATATTTGACGTATAAAACCATACTCCTGTGTTTGTTCCTATGTTTTTTTTGGCTAATTCTGTCTCCTCCGGAGACATCATATGTTGATTTGGCTCCATAATACTCAAAGTGGATTCAGAATCTTTGGGAGCAACTTCGATCCATTTTCCACCGTAAAATGGAACGTTTAGTCTGATGTCAAAGCCCATTTTTTCTGCATAAAATTTTACTGCCTGTGCCTGATCTGAAACCATAATAACTACGCCTCCAATCGAATCAATCATTTCTGACATTATTTCAGACAAGAATAATTATAAAGTTGCTCTTCAATCGATGGAAACTTTGATTCATTTGTGTAGTTTTTGAGGCAAGATTTCGCCATATTGCAAATTTCTAATTTTAAGTCATTTTGAATATATGAACATGAAGTTCGACTGTATTGCGTCTATATAGCGCATTTCAAATAATTATTAAATAGTCTACTGGTAGTAATATTCCCGGGACTATATTGTCAGAAAAAATGCCATTGAAAGCGGAAGATAGTGATAATATTCCAACGGATGAGGATGTCGAAGATGAGTTTGAAGAAGATTTGGAAGATGATTTTGCAGAAGATATAGACGATGATGTTGAGGTTCAGAATGACTAGGAAAAATTGTAACAAGAGAATTGTGACCTTTTATTGGCTGTATACCCTGAGCTGTCTTTAAATTTTAGAATAGTAATGGTGAATTAAGCCGGCGAATTGACATGGAATTTCCAGATACAAAAACCCAGGTTTTAGTTGTAAAATTAATCTTGAATAAGAGAACAGAAGAATCACTACAATTACTTTCCAAGTACTATAATATTCAACCCCCTGAAATTGTGGTTGGTACTATTAAGGGGAAAAGGAAAACTGTACTTGCTGTATATGTGGGAAAGCAACAGCGCATATATGCCACAAATTCTGATATATTTTACAATCCCTCAGTCGTCCTACATGAATTTTATCATCACTTGCGATATAGAGGGATGGAGCATAGAGGTTCAGAAAAAGGTGCTGACAATTTTGCATCAAGATTTGTTCATTCATATCGCCTTGAAGTACACCGAGGCGAACCCTAACGGAACAGATCAAAATAATGTTGTAAGGAATCAGAATTGTAAAAACGTCAAATCTGTCAAATGTTCTAGATGTTTCTTTGAGACAGAATCATTTATTTTCTTTAATTCATTTTTTGCCTTGGACGTATAAGAAATATACAGTTGTTCCATCCTATCTATAAATTCGGCAGATTGCTTGTTATTCCTTACCAGGATGTTGAATAATCTATCCTCGTTATTCCAATCCATTATATCATCGTGTATCTGGTATGCTATTCCAAGCAAGTGCCCAAAATTCCCCATTGCGCAAATTTCTTCGTCCGTGCCACCTCCTAATAGTGAACCAATTTTTGAGGCTGCTTCGAACAATGAGGCCGTCTTATGTTCGACAACTTTTATGTAATCGTCATCTTTTAGGTAAGGGTCTTTAGTGAGTTTTATTTCCATCATCTCCCCCTCACTCATCTTTGTTGCTGCGGTAGATAGCTCTGCGGAAACTTTTGCATTATTGATTTTAGTACATATGCTCAGGATTATTCCGAGAACAAAATCGCCAGTTAGAATACTGCTGTTGTATCCGTATTTTATATGGAATGATGGTTTGCCCCTTCTATAATCCTCTTTATCAATAATGTCATCATGAATTACAGATTCTGTATGCAAGAGTTCTATTGCACAGGAGGCCAAAAACATGTCTTCAGTAATGTCTGTGTTGGAATGTTTGTTGGCCAATATTGTCTCAGCCGACAAAACTAGTATAATGGGTCTGATCCTTTTTCCACCTTCAGATGCGTATCTTAATGGAGTATAAAATTCGGACCATGAGTAGAGATCTAATTCTCTTGCAAGATATTCGTCGATTTTTGATAAATATGAACTGAATTGCTCCAATAGTGGGTTTGCTTCAATATTTCTTCTATCCAAGAATGGAATCTAGCCTAGACTAGTGTTCATTCATTGATATTTAATTCTTTTACAACATCGTCCATGAGAAGTCTTTATGCTAATTTGTTTACTTATTTTTTTCAGTCTTTGAAATTTATTGATGTGCGATTAATTTTTTAGATTTACATCTAGTGGGCTATTGGTAGTGCTCCGGCCGGGATTTGAACCCGGGATCTGCGACTCGAAAGGCCACAATGCTTGACCGGACTGTGCAATCGGTATATTAATTTACGATTACTACACCACCGGAGCCACTAGGATGATGTATAAATCACAATAAAATAGTTTACGGCCAGATGAATATGATCTTATTTTTATTATTAATTAAATTCAAGACCACGTTGGTTTACAATGAATTGGTTCAATGATTTAATAAACAAGAAAATTCAGAAATGCGCACATTATCACACAAGGTTTTATTATAGGTTTGTGATGATTGTTCATAATGACTGATTTGATTTACAAAATTGATCAAGCAGTGGAGGAGATGAGTCTATTGAAGCATCCATTTTACAGGATGTGGTCAAACGGTGAATTAAGCTTGAATCAACTGCAAGGATATTCTTTGGAATATTTTCAATTAGTGAAAATGGTTCCAGAAATGGTTAACAGTATCAAGTTAAATCTTCAAGAATCGAAATTAAAAAGTATAGTTGAGGAGAGTCAGAAAGAAGAATCCAGTCATGTAGAACCTTGGATAAGATTTGCCAATTCAATCGGCGTCAAAAGAGCGCAATTATTGGATTACGCATCTGACGGAAATACGAAAAACGCTGTAACATCGCTTTTGGAATTAACAAAGAATTCGTTACATGAGGGTATGTGTGCTATGTACGCCTATGAGTTGGAGTTGCCAAAAATTAGCAGATCCAAAATAGATGGTTTAAATAAATTGTACAACATTTCAAGCGCCGATTCAACAAATTATTTTGAAATTCATGAGGAAGCAGATATCAGACATGCAGATATATGGCGAAGTATGATAAAAAATATTCCTGCTCACAAGCATTCTATTTGTTTTGATGCCGCAGTTAAATCTCTCCAATCGCAAAACTTGCTTTTAGACGCCGTCTACGAGAAATATGTAAGTCCATATAATTAATTTAGTACCTTAGTGACGCAGCTAAAATCATCAACTCGAGTTCTAGGCCGGACTCCATTTCAAAACCTTTATACATATTTTCATATCGAAAAAGCTTGTCGGGCCCATAGCTCAGCCTGGTTAGAGCGACCGGCTCATAACCGGTCGGCCGGGGGTTCAAATCCCCTTGGGCCCAGTTTTGTCTTCAAACATCTACGCGACAGTAATCATTATGGTTGCCGTAACCACATTAATTACTCCCATATGGTTAAAGAGGGCGTATGGTAAAGAACCACCGGTAGTTAATGATGATTCACAGAAAGCTACATGACTTAATTTGCATTTATCATAACAAAAACCAAATACTACGGAACAGAAACCTAATACATGCGCGGTTCGAATCTCGACGACGCGAGACCTGTGGATTTATATCCTTAGTAGTAACCAGTATCGATTTTACGATCATGGAGCTCATTTTGTCTTATTTTGACTGTTATTTGTTATTAAAGAATACTCGTCACTCTGAACATTAAACGCCATAGATTTAATTTTCTCAGGATTATCTGTGTATAAAGAAAATTCGAACGGTGCTTTTTTGTTAGGACTGATTATATCGGGATTTGTAAATACGTAATCTGTGTTAACCACCTTGTGATCGTTATCGTAAAATATTGCTGATACTTTCACCGAATTGGCAGCATTTTCACCTTGATTCATTACTTCTCCAAGGACTTTAAAACTGCTTGAACTCTTAGAATTTTTACCGACACTCAATAGTAGTGCCTCGGGCTTATCATCTTCAGATTTCTCAAAACTTGTTGTAAGAGTATACTTGTTATTACTAGGTAACGTTTCGTCTAAGAAGATATCAAATCCAGACCTGCTTCCCGGTTTAATTAGGTAATCGTTAACGTATTTATCACCCGTCGCAACAATAACGTCATTCTTATCATATACTGTTGCTGTTACGCGGACTAATTCAATAGGATAACTAAAGTTATTTAGCACTTCACCGACTATGGTGTCCTTATTTAATGCAGAATATAGTACATTTGGTCTTGGCTGAGCATCTTCACTTTTGGTCTCATTAAATATCAGCGGCGTTATTTTCTCGTCGGTAGTAATTTCGATCTGAGCCTGTATTGGATAGAAGATAATGTTAGAAACAGTGAGTTCGAAAATGGCAACCAACCCGCAGAGAAAAATTAGGGCAACAAAATAAGGAATTAAAATACGAGTATTGCATCGAACGTCCAAAATCCTGTTAAATTTGATGCACGAAGCAAATAAAATAAGTTTTTAGACTTACTCCTTTGTTACTTCCCAGGTAGGGTGTATCTCGTGCCATCCCTTTGGCTTATCGGTCACCCAGGCACCCCAGACATGGACTT
>JALYLJ010000138.1 GCA_030774295.1 Thermoproteota archaeon | reverse complement strand
TCCCAGTGCTGGTTCACAAGTGGTCTAGTCGGCGCCAATATTAGGATTCTCTTCTCTTTATAATTATACAGTATATTGACTGATACAAGCAAAGATATGATTGTCTTTCCCAATGCTGTGGGGAGGATAACCAAAGTATTCTTATTCAAAGCCGAATTGGAAATAATCTTTTGATACTCCCTAAGACGCAGGAAATTTTTCCTAAGAAGAGGATGATTAAAATAACTCATGTTCATTCAAGGTCGCTTATCGACATTTGGATTATTTTTATGCAACTATTTTGTAACAAGAGATTAACAAATTGAATTAGTTTTGATTTTGGCACGATTTTTTTTGATCATTATTTCTTGGCATTCAAATTTCAAATACGTCTGTTTCAGTTGATTGGGGTGCTCTTGATTTTTTTTCTGGATTCACTTCATCTAAACTTGTGGCGAGTTGAACGATCTTGGCATTTGTGAGAATATTACTTATCTGTTCTAATTCAGAACTAGATTTGATTAATATTCCTCGCTTTTTTGTTGCTGCCCCCGTTGAATCAACGGGATTAATTTCCATTGCTATGTATGGTGGCCTGCTTTTGTATTCTGGCAGTTTAATCAAAAAAACCCCCGGTATACTGGTTGCTTTTCTCTCCCAATTTTTCCCTTCCCTCAAAAATTGAGATAACCTTTCATCTATCATGCACTAATAATCTAATTGGGTATTTTTAAAACATGCGATTTAGCAAAACATTACACAGTATACCTCTAGTGGGTGATAAAAAATCAAACACTTAACTACACTATCATGATAATCATACAAAGTATTGATATCTCCTGCAGACCCTGTGATTAAAATAGTATATTATTGATCTCTAAAAACCATCGAAAAAAGAATATCAGCATCTTTTTCGTCCAAGAGAGTTATAGAAAATCCTAATACATGACAGACACGTTACTTAAAATAGTAATAAATAAACTGATGCTGCTAGGAATATTTCTAAATATTAAGCACTGAATCATTGAAAATAAAATGAAAGATAAGGATGACTATATCCGGTTTTCTAATAGAAAAATTCTGATGCGATAGTATATTTATCCGTGCATCTTTAAATTGGAAATTCAATGGACGTGCTATCCAGTTCTAATATTGGAATGTAAATTGAGTGTGTATCATTTCCTATTTTTTCAACGAAATTATATTCACCTGTTAGTTGCCTCAATTCAATAAATTTCTTGTTTGGCTGATCTTTTTCAACAATAAAATGAACTAACGCGCCTCCAAGGGCACCGGTTTCAATAAAGAGAATTTCTTTATCCTTGTATTTTATGTGATAAAGCATTGGAGTCAATCCTAAGGCAGACTGAGAGGAAAACAGTATCACTTTCAACATGTCGTTCAGGTCCTTGTATTTCAAAAATGTTATCGGGGATTCATCCTTTGTCATATCATTGATAGAGATGGTACCTGAATTTCATTGTATCGATTTGTACCGAGCTATACATCGATTAGTAGTAAAAGAAATTAGATTAATGATGAGATGAAATTATACGTAGCGACCGCCAAGTCATTGTAAAGTTTGAATTTAATTGCCATAGACTTCTGAATAAGGGAAAAAAATGTGCGATATTGATTGAAAGATATTAGTTCTACGAGATTATGAGATAACTATAATTCAAATATAGGATTGTTGATACTTACATAATATTAAGAAAATGAATGCGAAGAAATTATTGGTTTTATTTTCATTATTGCTCTTTATTGCACTTATAGGTAACCAGATTTCTAATACTTCTAGCGAGTATGCGTCAGCGCAAATACCTCCAGTTGAAAACTCAACCAATACTGATTCTATGTCTCTCCCTGATCTATTTACTAAAGTTGAAAAGTCCGTAGTGCAGGTAACTGAGCAAGATAATTCTAACGAATTAGGATCTCGTCTTGGATCTGGATTTGTATATGATAAGGCCGGTCATGTTATTACAAACTATCATGTCGTAGTGCCAGGTTCTAATAATAATGACGAATTACAGGTTAGTTTCCTAGATGGTAATGTTTATTCTGCGGAGCTGGTTGGATTTGACCAATTTGCAGATTTGGCCGTGATTAAGGTAAAGAATATTACCTCTGACAAATTAACGCCACTACCCCTGGCTAATTCAACCAATCTGAGAATTGGAGAGACAGTTGTCGCAATTGGGAACCCATTTGGGCTCTCTGGTTCAATGACAGTGGGAATAGTGAGTGGTTTGGGCAGGCTATTACCATCAAATGAGAATGGGGAGAATTTAGGAACAACATCATCGTTCTCTATTCCAAACATCATACAGACGGACGCAGCCATCAATCCTGGAAATTCCGGTGGTCCCCTCATCGATACACAAGGCGAAGTGATCGGAATTAACACAGCTATATTTTCGAACACGGGCGTCTATTCTGGAGTAGGATTTGCAATTCCTTCTAATACCATAAGCAAAGTTGTACAATCGCTCATCCAAACCGGTTCATTCCGTCATCCATACATTGGAATAATTGGGCTTAGCCTTACCCCTGATTTGGCCAAGCAAATTGGGTTGACTCAGACTAAAGGATTTCTAATAACAAGCATCACAAAAGGGAGTCCGGCCGAGAAAGCTGATTTACGCGCAGGAACAACAACAAAGACGTTTAACGGAAGAGATTTTGATGTGGGAGGCGATATTATATTAAAAATCGATAATAGAGACGTAACTAAGATTGATGATATATTAGCTTATCTTGAAAGCCAAAAACAGGTGGGAGATAAGGTTCACCTAACTATCCTAAGAGACAATACTATCAGAGAATTGGACATAGTGTTGGGAGAAAGACCCAGCCCAGATAAGATTGATTCATCACTTAATGATGTCCCTAACAGACTGCCACCGCCCCAAAATGGAAATGGCAATTCTCCCGAAGAACTTTATAACGAGTGTGTGAGAGTTGCTGGAAAAAGTTTTTGCGACTTTCTATTTAGGAAGTGACGTTACTGACTAGTAATATCAAGAGTCAAATACTTTCTCAACATTCCTGTTCTGATTTTCCTAAAGTCGGTTAAAATGATGTCATCCGAGTTTTTCTGATTTTACATACCATTTTCCCGAACGC
>JALYLJ010000137.1 GCA_030774295.1 Thermoproteota archaeon | reverse complement strand
CAATGTGGTCGAATATGGTAACAAGTTAGAAAAAAGTATCACAGGCATTACAAATGAAATTAATATAGATTTAAGCATTCTTGCTCCAAAGACGGACGTAAAAATACCGTAGCGAAGTCCGCTCGCTATGAATAATCCTCCAAGACAGTAACTAAGAATGCTTGAATTTTTTGTAAAGATAACATTTGCCAATAATCCTAGCAAAATAGTTACTAACCAAAGAGAGTTTGAGAAGGCTGCAACATGAATTACTTTTGAAATCTTGTTTGTTGGAGTTCCTCTAAGTAAGAATAAATCTAGAAAAAATCCCGCACAAATGATGGCAACACTTAAAATTAAATGAAGGAACAGTTCTATTACAGAATACGATTCATGATTAATGCCTACTATCGCTAACGACGAAATTATTGCAATAATTGCCGAAGTCTTATACGAAGATGGGTTTAATAGTGTAAAATACCACCTTCTATGGATATCAGTTACACTATCTTCACTTATCAATTAAGATACTGTTGAAATTCTATACTGGAAAAACGATTCTAATGATAATTGATATTCCGATAAGAGCACCGGTAACACCTAGGATAACTTCTGGTTTTACTTTTACACCTCGGGTTTCATCTTCAAAAAACCTCAATAAACCTGCGCTTGATGCAGGCAACGGTGCATTTTTCTTCTTTCCTTCACCCAATGTGAAAGTGCTTGATGAATCATCTCTTAAATACATTCCGTTTTATTTCGCATTATGATTAGATAGTCTTAATATTTCATTGATAAAATTACTTTTTTCTAAGATTTTAATATAATAGTCAATGACTCTCAATCTTTGTTCCTCTTCAATTAAATTTGTGTCTGTGCCTATTTTATCAATAAGTTCTGCCAACCTATTTCCAATTTTTACATTGATATTATCCTTATAGATTAGCTGTTCTGAACTGCTGAGATCTTTCTCCGGTTCTTGCGTTTCGGTACTAGTTTTGTTCCCACAAATAATACATTTAGTTTCGTTATTTTTTCTGACTTGTATTCCGCTGCATTTCTCACATGGTTCAGATAGTAGCGTACCTCCCTTAAGTAGGAACTCCGCAGCATCTTTCAAATTTTCTTTATACTTATTGTCAGATACTGACATCTTTAGCACTTAATGTATCATTAATGTAAATTAAAGTCTTCTCAGCCAGCTCAAATTATTCAGATTGCAATTGTTGACTTCACGGTAATAATAAATTTCAATTTTTTCAATCAAGCAGGCAATCCTTGATACTTAACATGCATCAGGCAAGGCTTAATAATGAGAATACTTCAATTTACATTAATTATAATATGGCGGTGATATGCAAAAAATGTGGACTACCAAACGACCTATGTGCATGTGGCGAGCTGGATAAAGAAGATACTAGAATTGTAATAAGACTTGGAACAAGAAGATTTTCAAAAACTACTACTATGATCGAAGGCATTGATCCAAAGTTGAGTGACATACAACACATTGTTAAAGAATTGAAAAGCAAATTAGCGTGTGGTGGAACTGCAAAAACTGGTTACATAATGTTGCAGGGAGATCACAGGGAAGACGTAAAGTCTTATCTAGTGAAATTTGGTTTTACTGAATCTGCAATAGAAGTACAATAGTAACTTAAAGTTTGAATTACAAGATTTCAAGTTTTAATAATGATGTAGATTGATTCTATAACTAACTGAAAAAATAAAAACAAAAAATAAGAATTTGTGGGTCGACTTACATTGATTTACCAATGATGTTTTTCATCAGGAATCAGACCTATCTGACCTGATTCGAAATATTTGTCCAGTTCTCTTATCCAACTTTCCTTTGCAGAACCTCCACCCAAGCCTTTTCTTCTCAAATAGAAAGCAATTACTGCTAGCAAGAACACCGCAAACATTATTGTTCCAAATATGTAGACCATTACATCATAGAACAAGGGATCGTACGATGGACCGATTTGACCGATCAGACTGTGTAGTGTATTTCCAATCATTGTAAAGAGTCCTTCAATTCCGCTCATTATCTATTAGCACATTAATGCTATGATATATACATTTTGGTGAGATGATGGAATCAAGCCTAAAATCTAATATAGATTCACAATTAATACGAAATTCGAAAAAGTTATTCAAAGAACAGTATTATTGCATTGAATAGAGATGCATCTTGAGAATGGAACACATACAGAAAATTTATGAAGCTTTTTCACTAGCAAGATTGATGAATATAAAATAAAAAAATAGTAGTAAAGTAGCGCTATGCGCTTACGGATTTTTTACTCCTACTCATCACAATAAATGCAGCAGCTACGGCGCCAAATATTGCGACAATTGCACCAGTGTAGATCGCAGCGTCACCGATGTTCTTGCCAAAGAAGGCAGTTCCAGAACCATATGCACCAGCTTGTTGAGCATTGGCTACCTTTTCCTTAGCTAAACGAAGTTGTTCTTCAACACTAAGTGCTCCGGTATTTTGGCCAGTTGTATATTGTGCATTTGCGGTTTGATAGAAGGTTATCGCTAAAGGTCCCATTGCAATCAGTATGGATGCTATTGTAACGACGGTAAGTGAGTTCATACTAAATTTGTAATTTTGAATCCAATTATATAACTTTATTGGTGTTTAAAAAATTTTAACTGAAATTTTCGATATCCTCGCACGGGGAATTTAGAAATTTCTAGCTACACTCCTCATAAGTAACATTTAAGATGCTCATTATTGATTCGTACTTGAATGGCTCGAATTCATGCACATACACATGGAAAATCGCACTCAACACGACCCATCTCTTTCAGTGCTCCTTCTTGGATTACTCAGAAATCTGAATTGTCTACGATTATAGTTCAACTTTCAAAGGATGGGCTTAGTCCAAGTGAGATTGGGATTAAGATGAGGGATCAATACGGAGTTCCATTAATAAAGCCAATATTAGGTAAGGGGATAAACCAGCTTCTTGAAGAAAATAGTTCCACTCCAGAAATGCCCGAAGACCTTAACCAACTTGTTCAAAAGGCATTAGCACTTCAGCGACATCTAAAGGTGCATAATACCGACAAGAGGAATATCCGTTCTTTAGAGTTGATAGAAGCTAAAATCCATAGACTTTCACGATACTATAAAAGGAAAGGAAAAATTTCGCAAAATTGGAAATATGCGGCAGTTATTGCTAGACTTGAATAATGAATTAAATGGGTTATAACGAATTTAATGGCAATATAAATTCTATAAGTGAAAAAGTAAGAAATCTAATTGACGAAAAAAAGGATATTCTAATAGTATCTAATTCTTCATGTGATGGAATTATTTCAGCCAGCATATTGATTAGATCAATTTGGAAATCTGGCGGAAAAGCAAGCGCACGTTTTGTGAATAATTTTACTCAAGAAAACATTGATCAATTGAAGAATGAGGATCATGAATTTTATTTTTTTACCGATATTGGTACTGGTTTCACTGAACTCTTCAATAAGCTTTTTTCGAAAAACTGGCTCATAATTGATCACAAGAAACTTTCCTTTGCCGAAATAGCCACCGATGATAATAGCGCCATACTAAATCCTTGGAAATATGATATTGACGGAAGGAAAGAAATTTCGTCAGGTGGAATCTCTTATCTTGTAGCCAAAAATTTGGATAAAAAATTTGCAGATCTATCCTCTCTTGCAATCGTATCAGCGCTGGGAGATTCTCAAGATGTAGGTGACAAAAGATCACTTATTGGTCTTAATAATGAGATACTTGATATTTCGAAAAAAAGTGGAGTAATTAGAACAGATATTGATCTTTTGTTGTCTTTTAATGAATCCCTGCCAATTCACGAATCCATTGCTAACACTTTTGTTCCATATTTACGTGGACTAACCTGTAGCGGAAGCAAGTGTCTTGAAGTCCTAAAGAAAACTAATATTCCCTTGAAAAAAAATGGAAGGTGGAGAACAATAGCAGATACTACCCAAGAAGAAAAGTTTCTGATAATTGAAAACATTAAGAACTTCCTTAATTCTCAAATTAACGGTAACATTGAAAAAATAGAAAGCATGTTAATAGGGTATAATTACTTTCTTCCAACAGAGGAATATGGTAGCCACGTGTATGAGGCGCGCAGATTTTCAGAGTTATTGAGTTCCTGTGCCCTGAGTAAAAAAACAGGATTGGGTATGAGTATTTGCCTTGGTGAACGATCAGGTGCTCTTCAAGAGGCGGCGACTGATGAGCAGGAATTTAAGAATGGTTCCCATAAACTTGTATCAAAAATCCTAAAAGAAAAATGGAGATTTTCTGATAAAGGTTCGCATGTAATTATTAATGTCGATGGCATCATTGAACCCGATTACGTAGGTTACCTTTCTCGTTTATTGACTTCACATTACCAGTTCAATAACAATAAAGTAATCATAATGAAAACGGCAATCGATGAGGACTATTCCAAATATTTACTTGGCTCATTGCATGAAAGTATTGATATAGAACAAATGACCAAGGAGTTATCAGATAAAATTGACGGAATTACGATCACATTTAGTAATAGCGATGGACAGATGATCATAAATCCACTTCAAGAGGATTCACTGATGTCTATTATTATGAAGCAATTTAAGATTTCACTATGAGAGAAGGATTTAATATCAAGTCAAGTATGAAAATACTCTTTGACAGTAAGAAGGAACTTGATACTATGATCAATGTGCTCGCCCCAGATAATGTTCGCATCCCTGAAGGATTAAAAATTGATATTAGATCAAAAAATAACTATCTCCTCATTGATGTTTTTTGCGAAAATGGTTCGGGAACGTTCCTTAATACAATAGATGAGATCCTAGAGCACATATCACTATCAAGGACATTGACAGCCAATGATTGATCCCAAAATTGTGAAGGATAATCCTAATCTCTTACGAGACATGCTAAAGAAGAGAAAAGTTGATTTCCCTATTTCTGAATTACTGGGCCTGGATAGAAAAAGGCGCGAACTAATAATAGAAACTCAGAATTTCAGACACCAGAAAAACACGCTATCACAAAGTATCGCGAATAAGAAGAAAAATCAAGAAAGTGTTGATAGAGAGCTTGATGAAATGAAAAAGGTTGGCGAGCAAATGGTCAGTTTGGAAAACAAGAGGGACGCTGTAGAAAAGAGATATTCAGATTTAATTTATTCCATCCCCAATTTATTACAGGAGTCAGTGCCAATTGGTGATAGTGAGAAGGATAATATCGTTATCAGAACATATAACGATTTTATAAAATCCAAAGTTAAAAGCGACCACGTTGATTTAGCAAATTCCCTTGGATTGATTGACTTGGAAAGAGCGGCGAAGATTTCCGGAGCCAGATTTTATTTCCTGAAAAATGAGCTTGTTCTGATGAATCAAGCTTTGACAAACTATGCTCTGGACTTTCTTGTTGAAAACGGGTATCAATTGATTCAGCCTCCGTATATGCTGAAGAACGATGCAATTAAAGGCTCCATTATTATGGATGATTTTGAAGACGTAATCTACAAAATTGAAAATGAAGACCTGTACATGATTGGGACATCAGAACACGCAATGGCTTCAATGCATATGGATGAGATTTTGGATTCAAAAGACCTACCTCTTAGATACGGCAGTATCAGTCCATGTTTCAGAAAGGAAGCAGGAGCTCATGGAAAAGACATGAAGGGAATTTTTAGAGTCCATCAATTTGAAAAGGTAGAACAATTTGTGGTAACAGACTCTCCAAACTCTTCCGCTGAACACGAAAGAATGTTGAGTATTA